>CAYUKO010000120.1:0-11863 GCA_964445375.1 uncultured Roseburia sp. | reverse complement strand
CTTCTTCCATCTGACGCTGCATTCTCTGTGCCTGCTTCATCAGATTATTCATATTACCCGGCATACCCATGCCACCTGGAAATCCACCTCTCTTTGCCATTTTCAATATCCTCCTTATTCTTCTACATATTCAATGTCCATGTTAATCAGCTGTGACAAATCAACATAGCTCTCTTCAAAACGATGTCCCTGCTCCACACGCTGTACACGTACCTTAACTTCTTTCTGAATGAAATTCGATACCATATCTTCTACGCGGGCAAGGTTCTCCGGACCACTCAAATAATCATAGGCAAGTCCGTCCTCCACAACGACCAGTAAACCATTGTCTCCGGCAAGACTAAGCTTCGCACCCTTTAAATAGACTTTAAGCGGTGGTGCGGTCTGCGCAACGATTCCCTGCCAGTTGCTGACGATTTCCTTGATTTCTTCCGGTATTGCCTTTGGTAAAGGAATCTTTTCCTTTACCACAGCCTCTGTTGATTGTATCGCAACAGGAACCGTTTGGACAATCCCTTTTTCCATTTTTTCTTCTAAATCCTGAATTCTTGCAACAACCGCATCATTGGTTGTCTCCATGGCAGGCTTACAAAGCTTGATTAACGTCATTTCGATTAAGATTCTCTTTTGTGACGCATATTTTACCTGACCGGAAAGCTCCGAAAAGATTCGAATGTAACGCATGATGGTTTCTGCATCCATGTTATTGGCTTCTTCACGAAGACGCGCCAGATTATCACTTGATACATCAATGACATCTTCTATCTCTGCATCGGAAGTTTTTACCAGAAGCAGATTTCTCAGATACCAGGTAACATCCGTTACAAACTGCGTCAATTCACGTCCTTGCATGACTACCTGTTCCAAAAGAGAGATACAACCCGGAATATCATGTGCTGCAATCAACTCTAAAAGCTTGCTGAACACGCCTGTATCCACAGCGCCAAGTACGTCAAGAACCTTGTCATACGTAAGTTCCTCACCAAAATGAAACGCAATACACTGGTCAAGAAGACTCAGCGCATCACGCATGGAGCCATCTGCTGTTTTTGCAATATATTTCAATGCTTTTTCTTCTACTGCAACCTGTTCCTGCTGCATCAGGTCACGAAGACGGTCTGCAATGGTTTCAATATTAATTCTCTTAAAATCGTATCTCTGGCATCTTGATAAAATGGTAATCGGAATCTTATGAACCTCTGTGGTCGCCAGTATGAAAATAACATAAGATGGCGGCTCTTCCAGAGTTTTCAACAGTGCATTAAAAGCTCCTATAGAAAGCATATGCACCTCATCGATGATATACACCTTGAACTTTCCCTCTACCGGTGAATAAGACACCTCATCAATAATCTCACGAATATTATCCACGCCGTTGTTGGATGCCGCGTCAATCTCGATTACATTGACACTTGCCCCTGCCGCTATGGTCTGACAGCTTCTGCAATGACCACAGGGGCTTCCATTTACAGGATTCTCGCAATTCACTGATTTTGCAAACAGCTTGGCAATGGTGGTTTTTCCTGTTCCTCTTGTTCCTGTGAATAAATAGGCATGACCAATACGGTCTGCCATAATCTGATTTCTTAATGTTGTTACAATATGGTCCTGTCCCTTGACGTCCTCGAACTGGTCAGGACGGAACTTTCTATATAATGCCGTATACGACATAGCATACCTCAATCCTTTTCTTTTCTAGCATAAATGTGTCTCACATCCCATGCCGGAAAAGTATAACATAAAATCAGGATAACTTCCAGACGTGGAAGACATGAAGCCTTCTCAATCTGTAAGCTACCCTGCATGCCATTTCTAATATAGTTTGTCTTAATCGCCGAAGCTGATACCTAACATCTTTGCTTCTTCAATAATAGAGGAGTTCGGGTCAACCATCTTAAGCTTTCCTGCTACATCCTCTAATGGAACCTTTACGATTTCTCTGTTTACATAACCAACCATGTAGCCGTATTCACCCTTTAAAATGAGCTTTGCTGCTTCTGCACCTAAACGGCTGGCAAATACTCTATCGTAAGAATCTGGGCTTCCACCTCTTTGTGTATGTCCAGGAACCGTAACACGAACTTCCATGCCTGATTTCTTCTGAATCTGATCTGCAATTTCATAAGAAACACTTGGATACTTGTAGTCCTCCATTGCTTTCTTCAATTCTTTCTTGGAAAGCTTTGCCTTCTCCTTGGAAATCGCACCCTCAGCTACCGCAAGAATCGTGAACTTGCTTCCACGTTCCGAACGCTTCTTAATCGCATCAATCACCTTATCAATATCATAAGGAATCTCCGGAATCAGAATAATATCAGCACCACCTGCCATACCTGCATTCAATGTTAAGAAGCCAACCTTATGTCCCATAACCTCTACAATGAATACTCGTCCATGAGAAGCGGCTGTTGTATGAATCTGATCGATACACTGTGTTGCAATATCTACTGCACTCTGGAAACCAAAAGTCATATCCGTTCCCCAAAGGTCATTATCAATGGTCTTTGGAAGTGTTACAACATTTAATCCTTCCTGTCTTAAAAGATTTGCTGTCTTATGTGTTCCATTTCCACCAAGAATAACAAGGCAGTCCAAATTCAGCTTATGATAATTATGCTTCATTGCTTCTACCTTATCCAGTCCGTTCTCATCCGGATCACGCATATTCTTAAATGGCATTCTGGAACTTCCAAGGATGGTACCACCTTTGGTTAAGATTCCTGAAAAATCAGAAGACTCTAACATTCTGTATTTTCCATAGATTAAACCTTTATAACCATCCAGAAAACCAAACAGCTCAACATCCTCTTTGGAATTGAGCAATCCTTTTGCCACGCCTCGCATTGCTGCATTTAAAGCCTGACAATCACCACCACTTGTTAACATACCGACTCTTATCATGGGAATTACCTCCTTAATTAAGGTGTATAGTTAGAATTGCAAGTTCAATTCTGTGTCATTAATTAGTATTATACAATATTTTATGAACGTGGACAACTTTTATTGTGAAAGTTTATCATTTGTCTGACTCGTCCATTTCTACGGAACCGGCAAAATCTCTGACACGTTTATCTGCTTTTCTTCTGTAATATCCTGCAAGTATGATAAGTACCAAATCCGAAACGCCATTATACACAAGCCCAATTCCCACATAAACCATTGCCATTTCAAAAGCAAGCAATGGATGCAGAACAAGGAAAACACCAAGAACAAAAGTAACCAGTGTCGCAACTAAAGCCACCCACCATCTCTCAACACCTGCATTCTTAATATCTATGGTATAACTAAAGTCTTGAAAGGCATGCAAAAGTAAAATAAACCCTAGCACAACCGGAATCAGTCCAAGGATGATACTTGGTCTTGCACAAATCCAGATTCCAAGAAGTACAAGCACAATTCCCATCATCATGTTGAACTTACAGTAAAATCCTTCCCGTTGTCCTCTATAATAAGCGATTAACTGAATCACACCCATGATGATCAATGCACCGCCAAGCATATAACACATAAGCGCGCCTGATAAATCCGGCCAGCCTATCAAAATAATACCTAAAATCAATGTGATGAGCGATGACATCGAATAATTCTGTTTAACATCTTTCCATATATGAAACATATTGTTCCTCCTTCTGCCATTTCTAATCATTTTCTATTTATCTGCAAGTTGAAGCTACTTCTTTTTTATTTTAACATATATTGTTTCACACTTCACGAATTTCCAATGCAAAAGGAAGAAATATTTTTATACATTTTTCATAGATTTTATATTGCAATTATTCTATATCTACAATATAATTTGATTAGTATTAGGAAAACATTAGCAACCAAACGAAAGACGAGGGTGAATTATGAAATCAAACACAGATGTAAATCTTGCAAAGAAAATCCGACAGATTAGAATTGATAACAACTTAACTCAGGAACAGGTAGCCAAAGCCTTAGATGCTACCCCGGGCTATATCTGTAATGTAGAAAATGGCAGAACTGCTATGTCATTGCGTATGCTTGTGTATTTTGCCAAGCTGACCAACACCACACTTGACAGCCTTGTTGGCTGCATGGACGACAGCTATACCACAACTGCATTAGACCATGAGATCATGGAGCTGGTAGCTTCCATGTCAGATTCCGACAAGCGTAAGCTTATTGAAACCCTTCGAATCTGGAAGAACTAAATTCAAGATAATAATATAATATCAATAGGAAAAGAAAAACTAGAAAACGTTGCATGTTTTCTAGTTTTTCTTTACTACTTTATATCATTACGAATTACATTTTCACAATGCCAAGAGACATCAGAAGCAGAACAAGTAAAAGAATTGGCGCAACTACCTTAATCATTACGATATAAAGTTTACGTCTGCCAAACTTACTGCCATTTTTCTCTATCTCATCAATCACATACTGTGGCTTTACAATCCATCCAATCAGGATACAGGTTCCAATTGCAACAACCGGCATCAGAATATTATTACTGATATAATCCATGATATCCAATATCTGTGCAACAGCGCCGTTTGGAAGCTTTGCTTCAAAGTAAAGTACATTATAACCAAGGCATACGATGATTCCACCAAATAAAGCAATTCCTGTTTCAATGGCAGTTGCTTTTTTTCTTGACATATGGAACTGGTCTATCATACTTGCTACAATGGCTTCCATAACTGACATTGCACTGGTAAGTGCTGCAAAGATTACCATAGCAAAGAAAAGACAGCCTATGATATTTCCGATTGGTCCCATTGCTGCAAAAATCTTTGGCAGCGATACAAACATAAGACTTGGACCTGCCTGCATTCCTTCTGTTCCCATAAATACATAAACCGCTGGAATAATCATGGCACCTGCAAGAAAGGCTACTACGGTATCAAAGATTTCAATCTGGTTAATGGAACGCATCAGATTATCTTCATCACGCACATAGGAACCATATGCAACCATAATTCCCATGGCAACACTCAAGCTATAGAACAGCTGTCCCATAGCATCCATAACAACGGTGAAAAATCCCTTTATCGTCAAACCTTTCAGATTTGGAACAACATAAACCTGAAATCCTTCCATACCTGTTCTTACAGTTCCGGATGCATCTTCATGCTTAATCGTAAGTGAGAACGCTGCGATACAAACTACAAGAACCAACAAAACAGGCATAATAAACTTGGAAAAAGATTCAATTCCCTTATTTACGCCGCGGTAAATAATAAACGCAGATGCTGCCAAAAAGATAACTGTATATACAATCGGTTCCACTTCACTGGTAATAAATCCTGTAAAATATCCATCCGTTGCTGCCGCTGCCCCATTTCCTGTGAGATATGCAACAAAATACTTCACAACCCAGCCACCAATTACACAATAATAAGGCATAATGATCAGTGGAACCAGACAGGCAATGACACCTAAGAATTTCCACTTTTTCTGAATTTGTGAGTATGCCTTTAATGGACTAAGCTTTGTCTTACGTCCAATCGCAATCTCTGTACTAAGAAGCGTAAAACCAAATGTTAACGCAAGCACAATATAAACTACGATAAAAAGTCCTCCACCGTCTTTTGCCGCAAGATAAGGAAATCTCCAAATATTTCCTAATCCAACTGCACTTCCTGCTGCCGCCAATACAAATCCGAGTGCCCCCGAAAATGAATTTCTTTCTGTACCCTTTTTCATCCTTCTACTCCTTTGTTCTTTACTCCCTGACGATTACATGTTCCAGATTCCATACTGAGTATTTCCCATCTTGAAATATCTTTCTGCTATTCTACCGTTACCACCTTTGCCAAATTTCTTGGTTTATCTACATCAAGTCCCTTATCTGCCGATACATAAAAAGCAAGAAGCTGCAATGCCACAACCGCCGGAAATACCATGAGTTCATCGCGAAGTGCTGGAAGTTCATAAATATGCTCCCATGCATTCGTATTTTCAGGGCAAATTCCTTCTTTCATAAGCATAATTACCTTTGCTCCTCTTGCCTTTACTTCAATGGCATTGGACAATTCTTTTGAGACTACATGCTTTTGTGTTACAAGCGCTATAACCGGTGTATCCTCCGTAACAAGAGCTATGGTTCCATGCTTTAATTCACCGGATGCATAAGCTTCCGAATGGATATAAGAAATCTCCTTTAATTTCAGAGAACCTTCCATCAATGCGGTATAATCCAGTCCTCTTCCTATCATAAAGACATCCTTGGCATGAATCATGCCTGTTGCAAGCTCATGTATAGATGCTCTGTCTGCAAGAATGCGTTCAAGCTGTTGTGGTAACATAAGAAGCTCTTCCATAAAATCTTTGGTCTGCTCTAATGTATACACACCACGGGCATATGCCATTTTACAGGCAATCAGATACAATGCTGACAGCTGTGTCGTATACGCTTTGGTACTGGCAACTGCAATCTCCGGCCCTGCATTGGTATAAAGCACATACTGGCTTTCTCTTGCAATCGTAGAACCTTTCACATTGACAATCGACAGATTGCCTGCACCTCTTCTTCTGGCATAACGAAGTGCTTCCAACGTATCAATGGTTTCTCCTGACTGTGAAATAGCAATCACAAGTGTCTTATCATCAACTACCGGGCTATTATAAATAAATTCCGATGCTACCTCCACCTGTACCGGAATGGCAAGCAATGACTGCAACAGACTCTTTGCCACAAGACCTGCATGCATGGCTGTTCCACAGCCAATCATCGTAATCTTATCATATCTTCTCCATAGCTCTTCCGGAATATTGTCTACCGTAAAATCGGGCAGACCATCCTTACATCTGCTAAGAAGTGTCTCACAAATAACCTGAGGCTGCTCCATAATTTCCTTTTCCATATAATAAGAATAACCATTCTTGCTATTTGCTCCAAGCTTCCAGTCAGCCTTAAGATATTCAGGCTCTATTACCTGTTCCTCTTCATCCAAAAGCGTAATCTTGCCAGCTTCCACTACGGCAAGCGCATATTCCGGCACAACAAAATACTCTGTTACATATTCTGACAGAGCTGTTACATCAGAGGCAAGAAAAGCTTCCCTGCCGTCTTTTCCTACACCGGCTATAATTGGGCTGACATTACGAATCGCATAAATCTTATCCGGTATATCTGCAAAAAGAATCGCAAATGCAAAGGTTCCTTTCAGCTCGGAAACCACCTGTCTGATGGTTGTCAGCGGATTACCCTCATAATAATAATCCAGCATGGCTGCCACGACCTCTGTGTCTGTCTGGGAGGAAAGCTTTTCACCGAGATTATATTTCGCTGTCAGTTCCTGATAATTCTCTATGATACCATTATGTATCAATGTCACCTTGCCACTGGTATGTGGATGTGCATTGGCATCCGTAACACCGCCATGTGTTGCCCATCTGGTGTGGCCTATACCGCAGCAAGCCTTATATTCCGGCTCTTTGCAGCAAATATCAATAAGCCCCTGCACCTTTCCGGCGCATTTCGTAACATGTATCTTCTGGTCCTCACCTGATAACGCAATTCCTGCACTGTCATAACCACGGTATTCTAACAGTGAAAGTCCTTTTAACAGTACCTCTTTTGCATCTTTGTAACCTATATAACCTATAATTCCACACATATCATTTCCTCATCTTTCTATATCAAAACGTTATACTCTATCATATCCACACAATTTTTATTTGTGCAGCTCCCGTCATATCGTATTTGTTTTGCAGTTACCCGCATATTTGCCGATATGTCTCGCACCGGAAGTCGTACGAAAGGGCGTCCGCCGAATTTTCGATAACCCTTTTCCTCGTTAACCTGCCGTAATCTAAGCAGGTGCATGGCGCTAGATGGGAAATACATGTGTTCTGGAATCTGTACTTATGTAATTGTCAAGGTACCCGTATATTGTTACATATTTATGTAAATAAAGCAAGCCGATATTCTTTTGTTGAATATCGGCTTGTCTATATCTTTTTATCCTATATTTTCTTCTAGCCAGTTATAAATATCTGTATATACGGTTTCTTTATCCAGCTCATTTAAGATTTCATGGCGGTCGCCTGCGTAAAGCTTTAGGCGGATATCTTCAACGCCTGCCTGCTTATAGGTTTCAAATACACTCTGTACACTCTTTCCATACTCACCGACCGGATCCGCATCTCCGGCAACCATAAATATTGGAAGATTTTTAGGTATTTTTTCAACATTTTCCTTTTTTTGGATAAAACTAATTACCTCAAACAAGGTCTTATAACCATTTACTGTAAATGTAAAATTACAGTATTTATTGGACAAACAAAAATCTACAATTTTCTCATCCTTTGTCAGCCAGTCACTTTCTGTTCGTTTATCCACTACTGCGTCATTAAAGTGACCAAATGCCGTTTTCCTAAGAAACTCAGAATGATATCTTGGCCCCTTGAAAAGCTGAATTACATTGGCAACCACTTTACCAGTCAGTAAAACTTGCTTTGGCTGCTTTCCTGTTCCCATGATAATGGCACCGGTAAGTTCCTCACCATAAGTCATCAGATAACGTCTTGCCATAAAAGAACCCATGCTATGACCTAACAAAAAATACGGTACATCAGGATATTCTTTCTTAGCATACTCCGTTACGCTGTGTAAATCTGCCACTACCGTTTCACTCATATTTCGAGGACAAAAATATCCAAAATCTTCCTCCGAATCTGCTGTCTGTCCATGCCCCAAATGATCATTTCCAATTACCAGTATTCCTTTTTCATTTAAGAATCCGGCAAACGCATCATATCGCTCTATCATTTCAATCATGCCATGGGAAATCTGAAGTATCGCCCTTACCGGTGTCTGCGGCTCCCAGATTACTACATGTAACTTGTGAACTCCATCCTTTGATGGTAAACGTATCTCTTTCATGTACGGATTCTCCTTTTCTCATATTCATATCAGTAATAATTAAAAGTAAATTTTATAAATTTTCTGAATCATTACTACTATTTTACATGAAAAAAAAATGAAACGCAATCTCTGAGCTGTTTTAGGCAACGTGAACTTTTTTATTTTTTGTTTTATTTTTCCAAAAATTCTCTTACTTCATTCAGATTACTAAAGATCGCCTTTGCAAGTTGCTCCATCTCTTCGTCCGGCGCAATCATATCCGGCACCATAATGGGAAACATACAAGCTCTACTTGCCGCGCGAATTCCGTTATATGAATCCTCAATTACGATACAATCCTGTGGATGAACACCAAGCGTTTCTGCCGCCTTTAAGAAAATATCCGGCTCCGGCTTACTCTTCTTCACCATATCTCCGCAGGTAAGTGTCTCAAAATAAGACAGAATCCCTGCATCTTCCAGTTGCTGCCTTACTACCTCATATCTCGTGGATGAGGCAAGTCCTATATGATATCCATTCTCTTTTAAAAATTGCAGAAGTTCTTTGATTCCCGGTTTCATCGGGAGTCTGCCGCCATCATATTTGGCATGATAATCTGCGGAAGTTTCCTGCTTATAGGTATCATATGGAAAATCCTCTCCATAATAATCCAAGAAGATTCGCTTCGAAGCTACCGCATTAGAACCAATACACTTAGGAAAAATCTTATCGATATCAGGGATTCCATACTTTTTCCCAAGTTCAAGCCACCCTTCCAGAACAAGTCTTTCCGAGTCAAAAATAACGCCGTCCATATCAAAAATTACTGCTTTCATGTTCATTTATCTTTTTCCCTCTCTGCCATCTACTTTCCAAGTCTGTCATATAAATCTTCTCTTCTATCCTTCTTCACAGGAAAGTTGCTTCGATACTGCACTACATCATCCACAAGGTCATAAACAATCAGACCTTCCTCATCCGAAAGCATTTCTATTACCTGTCCGTCCGGATTTATGACACAACTGTCACCTGAATAATATAGAGAATCAATCTGTCCTACACAATTAATGGCAAGCACATAGACCTGATTCTCTATGGCTCTTGCCTGTAATAACGTCTTCCAATGGCTGCTTCTTCTTGCCGGCCAGTTTGCCGGAATAATGACAACATCTGCCGTTTTCGAAGCGATCTGGAAAATATCCGGGAAACGCAAATCATAGCAGATAAAGTTCGAACATGGCACATCACAAAGCTCGAAAAAAGCCAGTTTCTCTCCACCTTGAAACTTCCTGTCTTCTCCTGAATAGGAAAAAGGATGCATCTTTGCATAATCCGATAAAACAATACCCGACTTATCGACAATGGTATAATGATTCTTTGACTTTTGTCCACAATCCTTTACCCAGCCAAATCCGATTGTTATTTTGTATTGGATTGCAAACTGCTTCATCTGCTCTACGGTGTCTTCTTTTTCTTCCTTTGTCACATCCGTATTCATAGAAAAGCCTGTGAAACTCATCTCCGGTAAAAGCAGGACATCTATCTGCTGTTTGGAAATCTCTTTCAGCTTTTCTTCAACCTTTGCTATATTTGCCTGCTTATCTTCCCATGCAATATGCATCTGATATAATGCGACTCTCATGTTGTGCCTGCCTTTCTGACCACAATACCATCCTATTCATATTTCTTCGCTACAATATACATCGGTACAAATAATCCACCCAAACCAATCGTCAAGCCTATTGTTGATATTATGCCTAAAATCAACGTATCATTTGATAAGATACCATTCAATACAAGTCCAAGCAATGGAAATCCCACCAAAACAGCCATGGACCAGATTCGTCCAACCTGGATAATATACTTCCAATTACTATTGTTAAAATGCACCCCCGATAAACTTAGCCGAAAAAAGCCATCTGTATAGAAGGATATTTTCTGTTCATCATAGTATACAGGAAGTTTTTCCTTTGCAAAAAAGCAAAACCATGACCCAAAAATAACACCAAAAAGGAAAAATAACAATATATTCTGACTTGCAAACTGCACTACGGTCATTCCTGCTACCAAAGATATTACAATCTCTATGCACGCAATAACAAGACAAACAAGAAATGCCATCTGCATTTTCTTCCTTTGTTTTATTTCCTGTTGATTCTCTTCCTTGGAGCAGAAAATCGCTTTATTTACGATTTCATCTACTTTCTCAATCTCAATGGATTCCAGCTTATCTATTCGCTTACATTCCAGCAGTTCCGTTACTGTAACATCCAAAACCTTCGAAAGCGGAACTAATAGGGTAATATCCGGCATACTTAAGCCACACTCCCACTTACTTATCGCTTTGTCTGAAACAAAAAGTTTTTCTGCAAGCTCTTTTTGTGTAAATCCTTTTTCCTTACGAAGTTCTGCAACAAAACACCCAAAATCTTTTTTATCAATATCAAACATAAGAACCCTCCTCGTGGTTTTCTATGTTTATCTTAAAAAATTCTATAATAAAAGGCAATCTACCGTTAGTAGAATCGCCTAATTTCCCGCAATAAAAGCATTTAGCATTCTCGCAATAAAGAAAAAGACTTAAGCTCTCGCTTAAGTCTCTTACTGCCGGCGACCGGAATCGAACCGGTACGGGAGTATAAGTCCCGCAGGATTTTAAGTCCTGTGCGTCTGCCAGTTCCGCCACGCCGGCACGGCTATTTGATTTCGATTTGCCAACGGCAAATCCTTTAGTGCGAACGAAAATACGTTACACCTTTTATTATGTAGTGATACACACGCGCCAAGTTTCGAAGAAACTTGTGTGCATCGTACATTTGATTTGCGAAGCAAATCAAATGGATGGAGGTGGATTCGAACCACCGAAGCAATTTGCAGCAGATTTACAGTCTGTCCCCTTTGGCCACTCGGGAATCCATCCATGTATCAGAAGTTTTCTGACCGAATATATTTATATCATAAACGCGATTTAAATGCAACTATTTTTTTCAAGATGTTTGTGTCAAGTAATCGTTGGCAACTTTTTCGTTGTTTTTTCTCAATGATTCT
>CAYUKO010000119.1:0-11876 GCA_964445375.1 uncultured Roseburia sp. | reverse complement strand
TCAAAATGTAATGTAAGCAGACAATCCATATCCAAGTGGGAAGCGGATATTGCATTACCGGAAACGGAGAAATTGTTAATATTGGGAGAATTATTTCATGTTTCCATGGATGTGTTGTTAAAAGATGAATTGTCATTAAGTGAAGTTAAGGAAGTACATAGTTGTGGAAATAATGCAATCCAAGAGAAAAAACAGGAAGTATATGAGGGTGTATTGATTAAGGAAAGTGTAACCGACGACACCATCATAGACTTGTTGAACGTTCATAAGATTGAGCTATGGAATACTGGTGGAAAGCCAAAATATTGGACAGTATTGTTTTTTACCAGCGATAAGAAGGATTTTCCAGAGCAAGTATCTAAAGTAATGGGAACTGACCAAGATAATGGAGGAAATTGGTTTGTCGATTTTAAGGCTGGGAATGTGAAGTACATTGTTTTTAAAGATAAAATATTGAAGTATCAGATTGGCAATCAAGAAGAAAAAGACTATGTATGTAAAGAATGTCGGAAAATGGGAATTTCCGACGGAGAAATGAATTGGTCAGAATAGAGGTGGAGATTGTAATGTACAGATTAGGAATAATTGAAGAAAGTGTTTGTGATAGAGACATATTGCATATTCTAATGCCATACTTTATATCACAACGTATCGAAAATGTGGCGGAAGATGAATATCCAGTATGGCATATAAATGAGTACCAAGTTGCAGAGGATAAAATTGTAGATGTAGTGGATGTGTTGAAACAGTACATTAAAGAAACATGGTATTGCCATGCTTTTAGTAGTGAAAAATTGTTTGTTGTATTAAAAGGTAAATGGTTTGAAATATCCTTAAAAAGAGACGAAACATGGAATGAGATGATAGAGTATGGAGTTGTTCATGCAAATGTAGAAAGGCGCTATTTAGAAACAATTCCTTTACACATATAAAATGGTGAAAAGTAGTAGGAATGCCGCAGAGGAATCTGCGGCATTAGTTGTATGTTTAAAATACTTGCTAAATGAAAATGGGTATTTTAATTTTAAAATAGTAGTTTTTTCTTTTATGATGTTGTAAAAATATTGATACAATTGATGTGTGTAGATGAGTTTATGAATGGATAGATAATAGGGATAGGCGTTCATTGACATCACAATTGTATAAAAGTAAAATGTATAAAGAATAATGTTTGAGATTCTGTATAGTTGCAGAATAGTGTTGATTTTAAAATATTGTAGCATGCGAATAATGTTTTCAAATTTGAAGTGGTAGAAAACCGTCTTGTATCCGTGGTGTATAGATTTCGGGGAGGTGCAATTGAGTGGATGAACAGTTATTAAAGAAAGTAATAGAAGAGGGAGAAACCAGTACAGTAGAATTTAAATCATGGGTGAAAGCTTCTTCGTTGAAGGAAATTATAAATCTTGCCGTTGATGAGTTGATTGCGTTTGCAAATTGCAAAGGTGGAACAGTTTATATCGGAATAGAGGACAACGGTGAAGTAACGGGTTGTACAGGTAAGTATGATTTACAAAATATCTGTGAAAAGATTTATGATAAAACTCGCCCCCCAATGTTTACAGAAGCAAAAGAATTATTATATGAAGGAAAGAAGGTTGTTGCTATTTCTGTTGAGACAGATGGGAAAATTTATGCAACAACAGATGGAAGATGTTTAAAGCGATTGGGAAAGAACTCTAAACCTTTTTATCCAGACGAGATGAGCCATATATATTCGATATCACAGAGTCCTGATTTTTCAAGTCAGATAGTAGCAGAGAGTTCGATTGATGATATTAACCTTATGGTGGTCTATAGTCTTAAAGAGAAATTGAAACTTCGTGATACTAGTTCGACATTGCCAGAATTGGATGATATGGCTTTTTTACGTGATTTAGGATTGACGGTAAATGATCATGGTCAGATTAAGCTTACAATAGCAGGATTATTATTTGTTGGTAAGGAGAACTCTATTCATAGGCTATTGCCACAAGCAGAAGTGATATATTTACATTATGATAAGGAAAATTTGGAAGAGTATAGTTCAAGACTAGACATGACACAGCCTATTATTACAATACTTGATAGGCTTACAGAGAAAATTCAAAATGATAATAAGATTCAGAATGTACAAATAGGACTATTTAGATTAGAAATATCAGACTTTTCAGAAAAAGTATTTCAGGAAGCACTATTAAATGCGTTGTCACATCGTGATTATCAGCAAATGGGTGCTATATATGTTAAACACTATCCAGATAAAGTAGTTATTGAAAATCCAGGGGGATTTTTGGAAGGAATTACAGAGAAGAATATTATTACACATCCGTCAATGCCTAGAAATAAGCTCATTGCAGAAACGCTGCAAAGATTGAAATATGTACAAAGGACAGGGCAGGGTGTAGATATTATTTTTAAAGAAATGATTTCTATGGGTAAACCATTTCCTAAATATAGAGTATTTAATGATGCAGTGCAACTTACCATCGAAAGTGCTACTGAGGATTTGGAATTTGTTAAGTTTATTGTAAAAGAGCAAGATACAAAGCAGATTTTTATGTCGTTGGCAGAGTTAATGATTCTACGCTACATAATGGAAAATAGTAAAATAAAGCTTGCAAAGGTACAAGAATTAGCACAGATTTCAGAGGATGAGGCAAGAAAATGTTTGGTGGAGCTTGTAAAGTGGGGATTAATAGAGACTACAGGAAAAGATTATATGTTGACAGCTCGTGTGTATGAAGCAGTCAAGTCGGATGTCGAATATACAAGAGATAAGACGGTTCAATATATTAAAGCAAAATCTATGATAATAGAGTATATTAAAAAGCATGGAAATATAAATAAATCTACCGTACAAGTGTTGTGTGGTTTTAGTGATCAGCAAGCTAGAAGAACAATTGAAAAAATGCAGGGCGAAGGTATTATTAAACTTGCAAATGGTGGAAGATATGCTAAGTACGTTTTATCGTAAATTTTTAACGCGGCATTTAACTCGTTGGTGCCGTGTTAAATGCCGCGTTAGAATGACAATGTGAGAGAAAATCGCGAAAAATAAGGAATTCTAACACGGCATTTATATTTTAGACGCCGCGTTAGATGACTAGCTTCTTTATTTTACGGCATGTTCAATCAAATCAACAATCGTTGCAATGGAATTACGCTGATTGCTGTTCTGCATGGCATCGATAAAAGACTGTCTGGTAAAGTACAGCTCATGTACCTTTTCTACTAAAGTATAAGCAGTCAGATCATCCTCATCAGCAACCATAGCAAAGCCTTGTGATTCAAAGCTCTTTGCATTTAGTATCTGATCACCACGGCTGCTTGTTGCAGGAAGCGGAATCAAAAGGCTTGGTTTTCTTAATGCAAGGAGTTCACAGATTGCATTTGCGCCGGCTCTGGAAATCACGATATCAGCCATAGCAAAGAGATCTTTTAAGTCATCCTTTACATATTCAAACTGCTTGTAGCCTTCGGTGTTCAATAACAGGTTATCAACCTTATCCTTACCACAAACATGAACAATCTGGAAGTCTTCCAAAAGCTTTGGAAGAGCATCACGAACCAAAGAGTTAACTCCGGCAGCACCAAGACTTCCACCAATGACAAGAATGACAGGCTTTCCGGATGTGAACCCACACAAATCAAAAGCGTGATATTTATTACCCTTGGAAAGTTCCTCACGGATTGGAGAGCCGGTAAGAACTGCCTTATCCTCTGGAAGAAGCTTTAAAGTTTCCGGGAAGTTACAGCATACCTTGGTAGCAACCGGAATGCAGAGCTTGTTGGCAAGTCCTGGTGTCATATCGGATTCATGAATAATACATGGAATCTTTAAGGCAGCAGCGGCTCTGACAACAGGAACGCTGACAAATCCGCCTTTGCTGAATACAACATCCGGCTTTAAGGTCTTTAATATCTTCTTGGCTTCAGAAAATCCCTTGATTACACGGAAAGGATCACTGAAGTTCTTCGGGTCAAAGTAACGTCTGAGCTTTCCCGTTGAGATCCCGTAATAAGGAATTTTATAATCTTCAACTAATTTCTTTTCAATTCCCTCGTAGGAGCCAATGTAGTGAATATCATAGCCAAGTTCTTTTAATCTTGGAAATAATGCAATATTTGGTGTAACGTGACCGGCTGTTCCACCGCCGGTAAATACGATGCGCTTCATATGAAAGCCTCCTACTTTGCAGAGCTAAGCTCTTCAAGAGCAATAGCTAATTGGTCTGGACAAGATGTGTTCTTAAATCCACATTTAATACCTTTTAATTTCGTTATGGCATCTTCAATTTTCATGCCTTTTACCAATGCTGAAATGCCTTGCAGGTTTCCATTGCAGCCTCCGGTAAAGACAACAGACTCTATCGTATCACCATTTGTTTCAATATCAATTAAAGTTGAACAGGTTCCGCTTGTTTTGTATCTCATAATTTCCTCCTGAGTATTAGGTATGACTTATTCCAGACTTGTGAGAAAATTCTAATGATACCTATAGTCTGGAAATCTTCCTGTATATTATATGGATTATAGCAGAAAAAGAAACTATAGGAAAGAGTAAAAATGCTGTGATAAATACAAGCTTTTTGTAAGACCAGATAATATGAGGTCAAATGGCGCAGGGATATGCAAGAACTTGTCGAACGATTCTTGCCTCAATCCCCTTGTAGCTCCCTCAAAATTTAAGTATACTTTGTCCAACAACGAGCAATCAGGGAGGAATCAGCATGGAAAATATAAATCAATCATTAATCATGGCAGTATCCATTGTTCTTATGGCAATCGGTGTACTATATCAGGTCGCAATCGGCGTTGCCTATCAGAGAATGATTCAGGCAACGGATACGATGATGGGAACCGATAATAAATTAATGAAGCAATGTAAGGAACGCTTTATTCAATGCTATAAATTAAATGGTGGTGTGTCTAACATTCCCATTTTTGTGGATAAGTATATCAATCGAATCAAATTTATGGGGATGAGTGTGAATTTTATTAAGCATTTGTCCGGGCAGATTATGATGGCAGGCGTATTCGTTGCAGGGTTTGGTGTATGCAAAGGTATTATAGAAGGAGAACGGTTCGTGGATTTACTGCCGTTTTATATTGTAAGTCTTTTTGGAATCTATCTGTTTCTTAGTATTTCTTCCATTGTGGACATGCCGGGAAGAAGACAGATGCTTAAGACAAATCTTACGGATTATCTGGAAAATCATATTGCAGAACGTCTGGAGCACGGACTGGGTGACAAGGAAAAACTGCAATGGGAGCTTGAGCAGGAAAAGGATACCATGAGAAGATATCGTACAGAAGATGTTCCGCACGAGTTGCATGTGGACGAACCGGCTTTTACCGAAAAAGAAGCAAAAGAGCTCGAAGAATTGTTAAAATCGTTCATGTTGTGAAAACGTTTTCCGAAAGATAAAATCTAGGCTTGCTATCTGAAAAAAACTTTGATAGAATGATGACGAAGCTAAAAGGCTAATAAACTGAAAATAAGAAAATAAAAATTTATTAATAAGATACATTTTAAGGAGGAATCAATTATGATTACCTGGAACAATTTGGATAAGCTTGCTTCTTATCAGGAACTTGTAAAAGTAGGTCGTGTAAATCTTGCAGAGGTTATGTCTGGAGATAATGGCGCAGAACGTGTGAAAAAATATAGTGTACCAATGGCGGAGGGCATGGTTTATAATTATGCAGCAAAGCAGATTGATGATGAGGTGTTGGAAGTTCTTGCGAAGTTAGCCAAGGAAGCTCAGCTTACAGAGAAGTTCGAGGCTCTTTACAATGGTGAGGTTGTCAATACCGGAGAAAAGCGTATGGTACTTCATCACATGACTCGTGGACAGTTAGGCGAAGCTGTAGAAGCAGACGGCTGTGACAAGCGTGCTTTTTATATGGGAGAACAGCAGAAAATCGCTGATTTTGCCAATAAGGTACATAGTGGAGCAATTACAAATGCAGCAGGTGAGAAGTTCACAACAGTTGTACAGATTGGTATCGGCGGCAGTGATCTTGGTCCTCGTGCGATGTATCTGGCACTTGAGAACTGGGCGAAAGTAAATAATACATTCAAAATGGAAGCAAAGTTCATCAGTAATGTGGATCCTGATGATGCAGCAGGTGTATTAAATACCATTGATGTAGCACATTCTCTTTTTGTACTTGTTTCAAAGTCAGGTACAACGCTTGAAACATTAACCAATGAATCTTTTGTAAAGGACGCATTAAAGAATGCCGGATTAGATCCTGCAAAGCATATGGTTGCTGTTACGAGTGAGACATCTCCTTTGGCAAAGAGTGATGATTATCTGGCTGCATTCTTTATGGATGATTATATCGGAGGACGTTTCTCTTCTACTTCCGCAGTTGGTGGTGCTGTATTATCATTGGCATTTGGGCCGGAAGTATTTGCACAGTTCTTAAATGGTGCAGCAGAAGAAGATAAGCTTGCAAAGAATAAAGATATATTAGCAAATCCTGCCATGTTAGATGCATTGATCGGTGTATATGAGCGTAACGTGTTAGGATACTTGGACACAGCAGTACTTCCATACTCTCAGGCATTGAGCCGTTTCCCTGCTCATTTACAGCAGTTAGATATGGAATCAAACGGAAAATCCGTAAATCGTTTTGGTGATCCTGTAAATTATGCAACAGGTCCAATCATTTTTGGTGAGCCGGGAACAAACGGACAGCATTCCTTCTATCAGTTACTTCATCAGGGAACCGATATCGTGCCTCTTCAGTTTATTGGATTTAAGAACAACCAGATGGGAAGAGATGTTGTGATTGAGGACAGCACAAGCCAGCAGAAGCTGTGTGCAAACGTTGCTGCTCAGATTGTGGCTTTTGCCTGTGGTAAAGCAAATGAAGACCGCAATAAGAATTTCGAAGGCGGACGTCCATCCAGTATTATTATTGGTGACCAAGTAACTCCTCAGGCACTTGGTGCACTGCTTGCACACTTTGAGAATAAGATTATGTTCCAGGGCTTTGTATGGAATATCAACAGCTTTGACCAGGAGGGTGTACAGTTAGGTAAGGTATTGGCAAAGCGTGTACTTGCACATGAGACTGACGGAGCATTGAAAGTATATAGTGATTTGCTCAACATTTAAGGATAAATAAAGAGTAGAGAGAAAAAACCGTTATGCGAAGAATAGAATATCTCGCATAACGGTTTTATTATGTTTTCGTTTTATATGATATTTTTAAATAACCGGTTGAATTTGAGTACACAACCTTAAAATTGGGGTGTGTTCGATGCAAAAATGTCATTATATAATTTATCTATAAGTAACCGGTACTATTTGGGAAATAAGACATAACGCAGGAGGAAGCAAGAGTATGGGGGCTTATATATTCGTGCATTTTAAAGAAAAGAGAACACCGGATGGGGAGCAGGTGTACTTTGCAGTCAGCAAAGACGGCTTCCATTGGGAAAAGGTAAATGGAGGAAATCCGGTACTGTGGAGTTATGAAGGCGATAAAGGCGTGAGGGATTTTACAATCACAAGAACCAAAGAGGGAAAGATTGTCATATTAGCAACGGATTTGAGTCTGGCGTATGGAATGTCTTATCAATATGAGAATTCATGGGAGAAGATATCAAGAAATGGCAGCAAGTGTCTTGTCATGTGGCAGTCAGAGGATTTCATACACTGGTCAAAACAGAAAATGCTCCAGCTTGGTGATGAGAATTTTGGTTGTTTATGGGCGCCGGACATAATATATGATAAAATAAAAGAAGATTATGTGATTCACTGGTCTTCTTCACACAGCTGTAATCAATTTGGTGCAAAAGCAATCTTTTATTCCAGAACGAAGGACTTTGAGACATTCAGTAAGCCAAAGGAGCTATATCGCAGAGAGGATGGCGGTCTTGTGATTGATTCAGCCATGTATGAAGAAGACGGTCATTATTATATGTTTCTAAAGAGTGAAGGCAATCCACACCGCGTTATCATGGTAGAGGGTGACTCAATTACAGGTCCATTTAAAAGAGTAGAAGAATTTGACCGCTGTATGCAGAGTCTGGAAGAAGGATTATATGAAGCCCCTACTGCTTTTCGTGTAGCGGATGGAAGATGGTGCTTAATGCTTGATTATTATGGCTGTAGAGCGCAGGATCAAGGCTATGTGCCATTTCTTGCAGACAGCTTAAAGAGCGGACATTTTGAGCGCTCGGATGCGGCATTTGAGTTCCCATATGGGTTTAAGCATGGAACGGTTATGCAGATTACGGATGAAGAGTATGAGCGTCTGAAGCAATTTTCTGAGAATGAAATACAATGAATGGGGATGGAGGAAAACATGAGCAAAATAGTAGCAAGCCGCCCACTTTCTCTACGGGCAATGAAAATTACCGATGATTTCTGGAAAAGTAAAATGGAGCTGGTCAGAAAGGAAGTAATTCCATACCAATGGGAAGCATTGAATGACCGTGTAGAAGGTGCAGCTCCAAGCTTTTGTATGCATAATTTCAAAGTCGCAGGTAAAATGAACCAGAAGAGAAGGGAATTAGGCGATGCCTTTGAAGAGCCCAAATTTGTGTATCGAGGCTGGGAAATGCTGCCAAAAGACCCTAAAAACCCGGATGATCATTTTTATGGCTGGGTGTTCCAGGACAGTGATTTTTCCAAGTGGATTGAAGCAGTGGGATATTCTCTTACCCAGCATCCTGACCCGGAGCTGGAGAAAATTGCGGATGAAGCGATTGACATTGTATGTGCGGCGCAGCAGGACGATGGTTATCTGGATACCTATTATATTATTGGCGGACGTGACAAGACATTTACCAATCTGAAAGATAATCATGAATTGTATTGTTTTGGTCATTTGGTAGAGGGTGCAGTTGCTTATTATCAGGCTACTGGAAAGGATAAGCTTTTACATGCTGCCATGCGCTTTGCAGATTATGTGGACAAATGTTTTGGACCACAAGAAGGAAAAAGCAAAGGTTATCCGGGACATGAAATTGCTGAAATGGCATTGGTTCGACTCTTCGAGGCAACGGGTGATGAAAAATATCTGAAGCTGAGCCGTTTCTTTGTAGATGAAAGAGGTACAAAGCCCTATTATTTTGATCAGGAGCATCCGGAATGTATCAAAAAGGGGCAGGAGAAGGAACTTCGCTATGCCTATAATCAGGCTCATTTACCGGTTCGTGAACAGGATGAAGCATTTGGACATTCGGTGCGTGCAGTCTATCTTTATTCAGGCATGGCTGATATTGCCCGGCTGACTAAGGATGAGGCATTGTTAAAAGCCTGCGAAAAGCTTTGGAATAACATCACCAATAAGAAAATGTATGTCACAGGCGGTATCGGAAGCACCCATATGGGAGAAGCATTTACACAGGCATATGATTTACCGAACGACACCGCCTATGCAGAAACTTGTGCAGCCATAGGTTTAGTCTTTTTTGCAAGAAGAATGTTAGAGATTTCCCCCGACTCTAAATATGCAGATGTGATGGAGCGTGCCCTATATAATGGTGTTTTAAGCGGCATGGCATTAGACGGAAAGAGCTTTTTCTATGTAAATCCTTTGGAAGTCAATCCCGAGGCGTGCCATAAGGATGAGAGAAAGTTTCATGTAAAACCGGTACGACAGAAGTGGTTTGGATGTGCATGTTGTCCCCCGAACATTGCCCGTCTGCTTTCTTCCATCGGCTCTTATGCCTATACAGAAAATGAGGATACGTTATTTCTTCATTTATATATGGGTAGTTCTCTTACAAAGAAGATTGGCAATCAGCAGGCAGATATCTGTGTAGAATCCAACTTCCCATGGGATGGAAAAGTAAAGATTCGTGTCCGTGCCAAAGGAACCGGATTAAAGCTTGCGCTACGTATTCCGGGTTGGTGTAATTCTTATGAATTCACAGGCTTTTGTAATGCAGATATGGAAGAAAAACAGGGTTATCTGTACATTCAGAAGGACTGGGGCGAAGAGAACTGTCTGGAATTAAACTTCCCTATGGATGTAAGGCTTATTGCTGCAAACCCAATGGTTCGTGAGAATGTCGGAAAGGCGGCAGTTATGAGAGGTCCTGTCGTGTATTGTCTGGAAGCGGTGGATAATGGTGAGAATCTACATCTGGTTACGCTTTCTTCCGAACAGGAAAAGGTTGAGGTAACAGATATGGATATTTGTGGTGTCATTGCAAAGGCGCTTACTTTAAGTGGATGGAGAAAGGATTGCAGTGGTGAACAGAATCTTTACCATGTCTGGGAAAAAGAAAAGAAAAGTAAAGTCCGTTTGAAATATATCCCTTATTATATGTGGGCAAACCGTACAGAAAATGAAATGCAGGTGTGGACAATCGTAGAGTAATATAGTAAGCCGCTGTGCTAAGAAAAAATACTTAGCATAGCGGTTTTTATTGATTTTTACTATAAGAATAGGTAAACTTATACCATAAAAAACGTGCGAAATAAAAGCAAAGGAAGGGAATAGGGGATTATGAAGATTGTAGTTTTGGAGAAGATGAGCCTTGGACTTGATATTGACATATCATTTTTTGAGGAATTCGGCGAAGTCACTTATTATGACCATACAGGTGTGAATGAAATAGCAGATAGAATTGCAGAGGCTGATATCGTTATCGCTAACAAGGCGCCATTAAATGAAAGTACATTGCAGGGTGCTAAGAATGTGAAGATAATCTGTGAGACAGCAACCGGCTATAACAATGTTGATCTTGCATATTGTGAAAAGAGAGGAATCCGTGTCACAAATGCCGTTGGCTATTCCACACCGATTGTTGCACAGCATACGTTTGCGATGGCGTTGTATTTATTAGAAAAGCTTCCGGTTTATGACACATATGTCAAGAATGGAGACTATGAAAAAGCACCAATGTTTACCTGCTTTGAACCTTATTTTACCGAGCTTGAGGGTAAGACGTGGGGAATTATCGGTCTTGGAAACATTGGAAGAAAGGTTGCAGAAATCGCAAAGGTATTCGGATGTCGTGTGATTTTCTATTCTGCATCCGGTAAAAATGACACAACAGACTTTGAAAGAGTAGATTTTGATACCTTGCTTGCAGAGTCGGATATCTTATCTCTGCACTGTCCATTGACAGACAGAACGCAGAACCTTATGAATGCAGAAGCCTTTGCAAAGATGAAGAATACAGCCATTTTAATCAATGTTGCAAGAGGTCCGGTGGTTGATGAACAGGCACTATTCGATGCCCTTAACTCAGGACAGATTGCAGCAGCAGGACTTGATGTTCTTGCGAAAGAACCAATTGCAGCAGACAATCCACTTGCAAAGATAAAGGATAGCACAAAGCTTCTCATAACCCCACATATGGCTTGGGCAAGCAGAGAAGCAAGAATGCGTTGTGCAAAGGAAGTTTATCTGAATATTAAGAGCTTCCTTGCAGGCGAAAAGAGAAACGTAGTGGTATAAAACAGAAAAAAGACATTGCAAATATATATTATGCAAAAAGCGAAAGGAATAAAAGACATGGAAAAAATAGCAAGCTTTACAATCGATCATATTAAATTACAGCCAGGTGTGTATGTATCAAGAAAGGACAAGGTAGGAGAAAGTACCATTACAACCTTTGACCTTCGAATGACTTCCCCAAATGAAGAGCCAGTTATGAATACTGCAGAAATGCATACCATAGAGCATTTAGCAGCAACCTTCTTAAGAAATCATAAGGATTATGCATCCAAAACCATTTATTTTGGACCGATGGGATGCCGTACAGGATTTTATCTGCTTCTTGCAGGCGATTATGAATCTAAGGATATCGTGTCTTTGATGATAGAGATGTATGAATTCATTCGTGATTTTAAGGATGAAGTACCAGGCGCAAGTGCAAAGGACTGCGGTAACTATCTGGATATGAACCTTGGTAT
>CAYUKO010000118.1:0-11947 GCA_964445375.1 uncultured Roseburia sp. | reverse complement strand
CTTTTTTAGGCAACATAATCAAGCCTGTTTTTACTTACAGGCTATGTTCATTTGTTGGAAAAAAGCAGAACCTTCCCACACTTGCAAAGTGCAGGGAAGGTTTTGTTATATTAGTGATAAATTATATAGATGAATGTCAGAAGTGCTATGAGTTTTTTTATCACCATCAATCTACTTTCGCCATTATTCGCAACTTATGTAAAAATTATATTCTTCATTAGTTGTATCTATTGTTGTTTTTTCAATCTTAATCAACTTTGGACAGTCCTCATCAAAACTGAGTTCGCATAGTCGCGCGGAGCCTGCATACACTGCTTTCCCTTGATATTCCACACCCTTATGTGTGAGTTTCAGATTCAAAGTAGCATTATATTTATTCCAAGCTTCTCTATCGTTATTACACCACATTTCCGTGCAGCGATGAGTTTCATTAAGAAGATCTTCAAAATTTAATAATTCCAATTCTGTTTCTTTATCAATCTTCAGCGTCTTCTTTTTCATACCATTTAATACCATTATCTTTGGTATTTCTGGAAGTTTAGCTTCTATTTCTGTTTCAAATGGCACATTTTCATCAAATTCTTCGTCCCAAAATACATTTGCAAGACCTGTCCATTTAATCTTAATTATTTCCGTGGTAACATCCAATATCTCAATTGTCCCACTAGTAAGATTTTCATGTTCAAGTACATACATCGTTCCCGCTTCTTCATTGTTCTTGTTATACTCTTTATCCCACTCAAATTTCTTTCCTTTTAACCTATTTAGTGTCTTAGCTCCTATTTCAAATCCATTATTATGATATAGTCGTACATACTGTAATTCGTACTCAACATCATCACTATTATTTCTTGCATCAATATCAATAAACATTTTCAGTTTTTGATTGTGAGAAGCTATATCAAATGATACACTGCAAGACTCTATTTTATACTCTATATTATTCAATTTGAAATACATATTCTTTGTCCCTCCGTAAACTAAAAACTGATAACAAAAAATTCTTTGATAGTGCGAAAAATGGAAATTTAGTTCATTGCTTATTGTAGCAAATAAACACCGAATATTCTACTTGTATTTTGAATGAAATAATATAGGCAGACCGCCAGATGCGTAATTGAAAGAATAACAAGGGAATAGTATAATTGAATGGCATTGTATGTTTGGCATGTAACGTAAGTTTGGTCATTGAATTTCTGCTTTTTCGAAATTGTGTTTCTGGTAGAGGAAGGATATAATTTAAGTAAATTAAGATTTAGTGAGGTCTTTATCATGAATATGCAGTTGCTAAGTGTGATTCTAATTATGAGGTGTTGTTTGTAGCAGGGAAGATTGGAAACTTTGAAGAGGAGGGGAAGTATGCAGAGTATAATCACTGTTAATGAAAAGGATTATGTAATTATAAAATTGTTAGGTCATGGAAAGGGTGGATATTCGTATCTGGCTCAAAGAGATGGAAAACAATATGTGTTAAAGCAGATACATCATGAACCATGTGAATATTATTCTTTTGGAAATAAGATTGAAGCAGAGCAAAATGATTATAGTAGATTATTGGAAACGGGAATAAGAATACCTAAAATGATGGATATTGATATTTCAAATGAGAGAATAATTAAAGAATATATATATGGACCAACTATATTTGAACTTGTGAAAAATGATAAAATGCAAGAAATATATTTAACACAAATGAAAGAGATGGCAGCACAGGTATATGCTTTCGGATTAAATATAGATTATTTTCCAACCAATTTTGTTGCACAAGACAATTTCATTTATTATATAGATTATGAATGTAATAACTATATGGATGAATGGAACTTTGAAAATTGGGGAATTAAGTATTGGTCAAAAACGCAAGAATTTCTTGATTATGTAAAACAGCATCCATGAAATATAAAAATGTAGCAAGTGCGATAGGGATTTATTGTTTTATCCATAAGAATATAAAAATAGATAAATTGATTTGGGATGGCATTGGGCTATAAATGGAGGTAAAGGAAGATGGTAGAAGTCAATTTTTATGAGCAAATAGAAGATGAACTTTTGAAATTTGCAGTTATTATAGCCAGAACAGATGGAAAGTGGGTATTTTGCAAGCATAGAGAACGAGATACCTATGAAGTTCCAGGTGGACATAGAGAGACTGGAGAGGATATATTTGAAACGGCGAAAAGGGAACTCAAGGAAGAAACGGGAGCTATTGACTTTGAAATAAAGCCAGTGTGTATGTATTCAGTCAAAGGAAAAACAAGGGTAAACGAAAATATAGATGATGAAACGTTTGGTATGCTGTTTATTGCAGATATTGTATCCTTTGAAAAAGAGCTGCATAGTGAAATGGAAAAAGTAATAATTACGGAAAATCTAGTAGACAACTGGACATATCCATTGATTCAACCAAAGTTGATTGAAGAAGCGCAGAAGAGAGGATATTTATAATTAGAAAGCAAAGGAAAGATATGCTATGGCAAAGAAGGTATTGATTTTATAAGGAAGATAGTAGGACAATAAAAATATGCAGGTAGAAAAGATAAAAGAGTATTGTTTAAGTAAACATAAGGCATGTGAAACCTATCCTTTTGGTGATGTTCCGATATGTTATAAATTAAATGGAAAAGTATTTGCGCAGATTTATCCGTATGAAGGGGATTATAAAATTACACTAAAATGTACTGCTGATGCAGGAGAATTTTATAGAACGGTTTATCCTGGTAAAGTTGTTAGAGGATATCATTGTCCACCAGTACAACAACCCTATTGGAATACCATTTATTTAGATGAGTTTCCAGATGATGAACTTTTAAATATGATAGACCTTGCGTATGAAACGGTATTCAAGAGCTTCAGTAAAAAGGTACAGAAAGAGTTATTAGAGGATTGTTAATCTAAGATTAATATGAAAAAGCAGCATGATTGCGTTAAAATCTAAGCGAATGGAGAAAGTCAAAGTGAAAGTATACATAAAAAGAAATATAATTCCCATCAGCATAGAAATTGTTTTTCTGATTTCGTGTTTTATCATTCCATCAGAATTTTTTATTTATACCAATTTTATATTTTATTTGTCTCTTTTATTTTTCTTTGTGATAAGAAAAGAATTTTCAATGAGGGAATGGATTGGAAACATGAAGCAGGGAAGAAAGTTCTGGAAACCGGTTTTCATAACTGTAGTATTTTTCCTTTTTGCATTT
Organism: uncultured Roseburia sp.; assembly: GCA_964445375.1. Classification (GTDB taxonomy): domain Bacteria; phylum Bacillota; class Clostridia; order Lachnospirales; family Lachnospiraceae; genus COE1. The sequence goes on along the minus strand of CAYUKO010000118.1, from coordinate 8,750 downwards.
GTGATAACAACAGTGCTGGAAAATATGTTTCCGGATTTTCATACGGGAAGTATTGGTTTAAAGAGAGATAGTTGGTTTAAATTATTATTGTTTGCAATCTCTACGATTGCTTTACCGCCAATTGTGGAAGAACTTTTTTACAGAAAGAGTATGATTTTTCTGGATAGCAAAATTTACCTGATTGTAACAACTATATTTAGTATGTTTTTATATGCAGCAGAGCATGCATTGAGTGCGTGGGGAATCCTGCTTGCTATGATCTGGGCACTGCCGCTAAGTGTTTCGTACATAAAGACCAAAAATGTGTTTGTTCCAATGACAGCTCATTTTATCGTTAATTTAGTGGGGAATGGAGCGGATGTAATATTCACAATCATAGCGAGATTAGGTATGTAAAATGATTAGGAACATATTTATAGAAGAAAAAGGGTGATAGAAACCGTAGTATTTCATGGTAATAGTATGAAATACTACGGTTTTTGTTATCTTTCCAAAAGGATGCAAGGATAATCTCTTATAAAAATGCGATAAGAGAAATAAAATTTGAATTGCATCAAAACTATATATAATTCGCTTAATATATTGAAAACACACAAAAATATGTGATAAAATTTAGAAAAAGATAAGACGCGTAGTGTAATAACATATAGAATATGGCGATCGAAGAAGGAATCGGTAAGAGAAGTTTGAAATAAGAACAGTTTGAAATGTGTAAAAAGGAGAAAGCTATGAAACAAAAAGTAAGGATATTAAGCATTCGGGCAAAGTTGTTGATTATTAGTGTCAGTACCGTAATTTTGTTAGGTGTAGTATTAGGTATATATGCCATATCAGTAGCAAGAGAAGATATGATTAGTATGGCTGTGGAACAGGCAGGGATTGCAGCGTCCATGGCGGCGAGCTCCGTTGACGGTGATGCGATAGCTACGTTACAGCCGGGGGAAGAGGAATCGGATATTTATCAGGAAAATGTGGCAATTCTTCGTTCCATTAAGGATACCTGTGGAGTGAAATATTTATATACATTAAGTGCCAGCAATAACACCGTTTACTACGGCATTGATGCCGATGAAACAGATGAGCAATGTTGTATTGGAGATGAATTTGAAGAATCCTATGAAGAGTTAAAGGATGTATTTGCAGGTGAGGTTTATGTGCAGGATTATATAGATTCTACGGAAGATGGAGATTTGATCACTGCGTATGAACCGATTAGAAATTCGGCAGGAGAAGTCGTATCGATATTAGGAAGTGATTATGATGCCAGTGATATTGTACAGAAGATTTCTGATATGCAGATGAAGATTATTATGATTGCTGCCATTTTTACTATCATATCAGTGGTTGTTCTCTTTCTTATCATTTCTGCAATTGCGAAGAGTATAGTGAAGGTAAACCAGAGTTTATACGATCTGGTGCACAGTAAAGGGGATTTAACACAGGTCATCACGGTGCGTACCGGTGACGAGATGGAGATTATGGCTCAAAATGTAAATGATTTACTGGCATACATTCGTATTATTATGATTAACATCTCAGAAAATTCTGAGAAATTACAAAATGCATGTGTGACCATTTCGGATGATCTTTCATCTGCAAGCGATGGTGTTACAGAAGTATCTGCAACCATGCAGGAGATGAGTGCAGCAATGCAGACAACGAATGCCTCCATGAATCAGATCACCATAGGAATGGATGAGGTATATGAAAAGGTTCAGAATATCTCAGAAGAAGCAATAGAGGGTGATCAGATTACCAAGGATATTAAGGGAAGAGCAGAAGAGATACAAAAGAAAGCAAGCAAAGCCCAGGGAAATGCGCAAAAGTTGTCAAAAGAGATGGAACAGTCGGTAAAACACAAGATTGAAAAGTCAAAGGCGGTGGAAGAAATACATATACTTACAGATAACATTTTAAGTATTACGTCACAGACCAATCTTCTTGCATTAAATGCCAATATTGAGGCAGCAAGAGCTGGTGAAGCCGGAAAAGGGTTTGCGGTTGTGGCAGGTGAGATAGGAAAGCTTGCTATGGATTCTGCACAAGCAGCAAATCAGATTCGTGAAGTAAGTGAAAACGTGGTTTCAGCAGTTACAGAATTAACAGAAGAAGCGGAAAATATGATGCAATTCATGGAAACGACAGCCTTAGAGGGATATCAGATGCTTGCAGAAATGACACAGGATTACTGTAAAGATGCCGATGAAATTCATGAAATTCTGACACGCTTTGCAGAAAGTGCGGAAAAGGTACATGAAGTAACGGGTAACATGAAAGAGTCTATAGAAGCTGTAAATTCAGCAGTTGGTGATGTAACAGAAGGTGTACTTAATATTACGGATGTAGCAACTACACTGTCAGGTAAAGTGGTAGAAATCGGTGATATGGCAGGTGTAAATAATGGAGTAGCTGCAAGATTGGCAAAAGAAGTAGACAAGTTTACATTAGCATAGAAAGTTTTTAGAGTAGTGGGTTTAGAACTTGCTACTCTTTTTATGTAAAGGATTTTTTGTGAAAAAGCTAAATAAAAAAGCCAAATAACGAGGATTGTGATAAAATGATTTTTTAGTAAGAAGAAAAATACGAAGGATTATAAGGTTGATAATATGCATTTAGGAAAGTATTTTCGAAGAGAAACGTTTACATACTGGTTTCTGGCACTGTTGCCGGTTATTTTAGTTACAGAGTTATGGTTGTATTTTGTTGGAACGAATAAATTGTATGGAGAAGCAAGTGAGTGTTTTGCTTATTTTTTGTGGCCGTTATCACTTATGGCAAGTGGAGTCTTGATTTTTATTCAGTTGGTTTCTGTTTCGATTTATTTTGTCCGTTGGTATAGATTAACGTCAGAACAGAAAAAGGGGCTACGTGATGCAGCATGTAATGCCAAGAAGACAGGAAGAATCCTGCAGTCTGAAGAAGTATTGCTGTATTATGGCATGTTTTCGAAAAAGGTGTTATTTAAAAGAGAGATTACTTCTATGGAGCGATTTCGGGAACAAGATTTCAGACGGGTACGTGGGGGAAGCATTTCTACAGAGTCAGATTTCATAAGGGTTAGCTTTAAGTCGGGCAAAAAAGCAGATTTGATATGTAATAAGAAGGTTCTGGATGGATACCAAGGGGAGATTCCATGGAATAGTATAGGAGCGGTTGTTTTATTAGGAGTAGCAGAGCTTGTTATGGGATTTTATCCGCTTCTTATGAATTGCTTTGTGAGTAAGAAAGATTTGATTACAAGAATCTTGTTTTTTGCAGGATATGAGTGGTTATTTTGGTTGATATCTGCGATTCTTATAGCAGTTTTTACTGTTTATTTATATCACTTGAAGAAAAAGTATCTGGATGAAAGTTACAGGGGAATTATTTCGAAATCAGCGCTGCCAATTTATTTAGCGTTTCTGGTACTTTTGTTTTCCGGTATCGTTTTTCGTGATAAATATGATGAATCACAATTGGCAAGAGCAGATTTGAAAGCATATACGCAAGGACAATATGAGAAACAGGTAACATATATGAGAAAGTTATACTACGAACCTATATGGACTTGTGGAACGGACTATATATATCATTATCTGGAGACAGAACAAATTTCTTATGTATGTCCAGAGTGTATAGAGGATGGAAGCCGGTATGATGAGGATTTTATGCTAGTAGGTTTCGAAGAAAGTCCAGAACTGGATCAGACATATTGTTTGTACTATTTGGAAAATACAAGGATGATCGTATCGTTTGAGAAGGTAGAAAATGAAAAACGATGAGTTTTTAACAATGGGAAACTCATCGTTTTTAGCATATTAATTATAATCAATATCTAGTGCTCTTTTAAAATAAACTTCATCAACATATAAAGTTCCGTCCAGACCAACATCACGGCTAATAAAGTAATTGTAGTTGAAGGAGCTTGTACCAGCTGACCAACCATAACCTCTGTTAGTTGTTTCATCTAGAAATTCTGCTTTTTCATCTTCTTCAAAGGTAATTCCCATATTTTCCATTGCAAGCAGTCCTTCTTCATGAGTCATATTAGAGAAATCGACATCATTAAAGAGTACTGTGACAGTTGGCTCAAAGTTTACATCATGCTGATAGATATAATTGAAAATAGATGTTTCTTTGAAAGAGCAGCTTTTATTAGATGGATTAAATACCTGAATGATAACGCCTGTAAATTCTGCCATTGTGCTAGAAATAGGACGTCCTACATAATAGTGTGAAATGGTATCGACTTCTCTGGCTTCAAAGTCAGGAAGATCACTGTCAGAAGTGATTTTTCCATAAGCGGTATCACAGATAACAAAACCAGCATCATAAAAGTCCTGGACAGTGCTCTTGAAATCAAAAGTAGCATCATCAATTTTTAAGGTAAGTGGCACATCTTTTGATGCTTTACAGCCAGTAAGTAGTGTTATGCATGATACTAGACATAACAGCGTTGTAATTAGTTTTTTTGTTGTGTTTCTCATTTTACATAGTTCCTCTCTCTTTTGTGTTGTGGTCTGCTGGAAAAGACAGTCCGCGTAGTATTATAATGCAAAGCAAGCAATAAGTAAATGCTTTCATTGTGCAACAATTTGAGATATGGTATGATTAAATAGAGTCAATATTTTTACAGAACAGGAGCATCTGTTTATGAATAAAAAGAATCTAATTACATCATTCATAGAATCAAGTAAAATATTTTTCGGAGTAGCACTTTTTCTTATTTTTCTCTTTTTAATCATAGGGGAAATCGTATTGCCAGATGAACGCGATGCGAGGAATATGGAATGCGAGCTGTTTGAGGCAAGCTGGCAGCAGGTGTTAGAAAATGGAGAGAGGATTCCAGTTGTGCTTCCGGGCAAAATCGAAGCAGAATGGGGAGAAATGGTAACGGTTGTTACTACGTTGCCAGAACATATACAAGAAGGACATATGATAGCCTTTCGACCGGTCTGGCAGGATGTTGACATTTATATTGATGGTGAACTCCGATTAAGTTACAGTACAGAAAACTCAAGACCATTTGGGAAAAACAGCGCATTTCGTTATCTCTTTATAGAATTACAGGATGCAGATGCAGGGAAGGAATTGAGCTATCAGTTTTCAAGTAACTCAAAATATGCAGGTTACATGGGCGTGAGTTATATAGGTGACAGAGCTGGTATATGGGGCTATCTGTTGAAAGAGTCCGGGGTAAGAACTGTCATAGCAGTATTTGTATTGCTTATGAGTCTGTTTTGCATTATTATCTGTGCGATACTTAAGTTTGTGTATAAGAGAACATTGGCACTGAGCTATTTGGCATGGGCAATTTGTTTATGCGCATTATGGATGTTGTCAGAGATTGAATTCAGGCAGACGGTTGTTAAAAATGTATCGGTATTAACATGTTATACCTATTGGTGCTTAATGCTGATAGAGTTTCCGTTGATTATTTATATAAATGACATTCAAAAAGGGCATTATCAAAAAGTGTTCGTTTTCCCACTTTTATATTCAGGTATTGTGTCGATAATCGGTACAATCTTGCAGGTATTTGATGTAGTACAGTTTGTACAGCAATTACCGGTTATTCATTTTGGAATTATTTTTGCAATTGTATGCATTGTTGTGACGATTACAATAGATACATTTCAGAAAAGAATCAAAGATTATCTGGTCGTAGGTGTTGGTATTTATGTCATGCTGTTGACTGCGGTAATGGAGATTGTGCTATATTATAACGGCTCGATTGTTTCGCTTGGAACAGTTCTTGCTTTTGGTTTGATTTTCCTGCTTGTTACAGCGATTGTTAAAACGGGACAGGATTTGGTACGCACGGAAAAGACAAGGCAACAGGCTATTGCAGCCAAAAAAGCGCAGGCTCAATTTCTCGCCAATATGTCTCATGAGATTCGAACACCGATTAATGCGGTTATTGGTATGAATGAAATGATTCTGAGGGAGAGTGACGATAAAACAGTACAGAAATATGCTCATAATATTCAAAGTGCTAGTAATATGCTGCTTGGTTTGATTAACGATATATTGGATTTTTCTAAAATTGAATCAGGACAGTTAGAGTTAGTGGAAGACAGTTATTGTCTTGCGGCACTGCTTCAGGATGAACAGATATTGTTAAAGGCAAGAGCTGCCGGAAAGCCGTTGTCAACGGAGCTGGAGATTGATTCCGATATTCCGGCAAAGCTATATGGTGATGAACTGCGAATCAAACAGGTTCTTACCAACCTCCTTTCTAATGCAGTAAAGTATACCAAAGAAGGAAGCGTTACTTTAAAAGTGTTTTTCCAGTGGAAGGATGACGAGACGATTGAACTTGGATTTTCCGTTATCGATACAGGAATGGGTATCAAGCAGGAAGATTTGTCCAAACTATTTGATAGCTTTAAACGATTAGACATAAGCAAAAATCGAAATATTGAGGGTACAGGGCTTGGTCTTAATATTTCAAAAAGGCTTGTGGAATTAATGCAGGGAAATATTACCGTGGAAAGCGAATATGGAAAAGGTTCTACCTTTACCGTTCTGATACCACAAAAAGTAATGGGACCAAGATTGCTTGGAGATATGATGAAATCGCTGCAGGAGTGCAGAATGGAAAAAGAAGCTTTAGTAACGGAAGTGTTTACAGCACCAAATGCGACGATCTTAGTTGTAGATGATAATGCAATGAATCTGTCCGTAATCAAAGAATTACTAAAGCGTACCAAAATCAATGTGGATCTTGCAGCAAGCGGTAAGGAATGTCTGGAACTTACAAAGCACAAAGTTTATGATATGATTTTGCTGGATCACATGATGCCGGAAATGGACGGCATAGAGACATTGAACATACTGAGAGCAGATTTTACGAATCGAAACCGGAAAACGGCAGTGATTGCCTTAACGGCAAATGCAAGTGCAGGCAGCAGGGAAATGTATTTAGAGCATGGATTTGATGATTATTTTTCAAAACCGATTCAGGCAGATAAGCTGGAGGCATTATTGATAAAATATTTGCCGAAAGCATTCGTGCGTATGGAAAAGATAGAAAAGGAAGAAGATGTGGTTGCAGAAAAGCCATCCGATACGCAGAATCAGGAAGAGGAAACGGATTTACTCTTTATAAATCGAGAGAAGGGTATCTCTTACTGTTTAAATTCAGAGGAACTTTATCAACAAATTCTTTCTTCTTTTTGCAAGCAGGCATTAAAATATCTGCCACAGCTGGAAGAGTATTTTAAGAATCGTGATTGGAAGCAATATGCGATTATTGCCCATGGATTAAAAGGAAATGCACTGAATATCGGTGCGGAGAATTTCTCAAAGCTTTCTTTACAGCATGAACATGCAGCCAAAGAAGAGAATACTGATTTTATCACAGCTGAGTACGAGAAATACATAACAACGTTAAAGGACCTAGTCGACAAGATTGAGAAAATCATTTAAAAGAGCCAGAAATGGCTCTTTTGCTTTGGGAGAAGGATTTGCATAAGTTGAAAGCACATAGTAAGTATACTATAATTGAGAAAAGATTGAAGGGTGAGGGACATGGCAATGAGAAAAGTGAAAATAACCGTTTTAAAAACAGAATTTTATCCTGAGTTAGCGGAGGAGTATTTATCAGAAGGCAAAGGGGTAGGTCCGTGTTCTTTGTTAAAGGCTGGTGATACTTTTGTTTATGAGGGAAGTGCGAAAATGCCGGAAGGATTTTGCCCGTGGGCGTGGATAGATATTTATCAAAGTGTTAGCGCGATAGCATCCGGTTCATCATTTGCACCATGGAACCGAAGAGAAGGACAGACGATAGTTTGTTGCACAGATGGAATACGTCCTGTTGTATTCAATGTTGAGGCAATAAGCGAAAGAGAATAGAGGAAATACAATGTTGTATTATAAAGAATGTGGTAACCCAATTGGTAAACCAGTGGTTTTTATTCATGGTGGCTTTACAACGCAGGAAGCTTTCATGAAACAATATGATTTATTGGAGGACTATCATTGTATCTTTGTGGATTTACCAAACCATGGAAAGAGCTTTGGTGGAAACAAGGAGTCCTTTCGCTTTGAAAAGGCAGCACAAGCGGTCATAGAAGTGATTGACGCTCTGGAACCAGAAGAAAAAGTCATATTAGTCAGTCATTCTTATGGTGGTATCACAGCAAGATTTATTTTGGAAAAGATACCAGATAGAATAGAAAAGATAGTTATTGGAAGCACGAATGTCAGAAAGACTATGCTTTATTGGTTATATACAAGAAAGATAGGATGTCTTATCTTAATGCTTCAAAATAGAAAAAGATATCAAAAAGAGAATATTACATGGAAACTTGTATGCGATACTCAAAAAAGTGCTTGGAAGAGTTTTGGACTTCCAGATAGTAAGAAGATTAGCCGCATACCAGCGTTGTTATTATATGCAGAGTATGATATTCAGGCGATTAAGGAGTCTATGATTTCATGGCAAAGCTGTTTTGATACATCTCAATTAGTTGAAATCAGGAATGCAGGACATAATTATTTTTGGGATAACGCAGAGGAAACAAATCGATTGGTGAAGGAATTTCTGATAAGGGAAATTTAAGTTTAGTAGAGTGTCGGGGCTGGCAGATGGTTTCCCACGATTCCGGGACACAAAGCCTAAGAGTTACTAAATGTCCTCTTCTGACGGCTTCGATTACAACCTCTTTCGCTAAACTCGCCTCGTGCCCATTGGGCACGTTGCTCAGACAACGCTCCAGAGGTTGCTTGCAGTCATCAGAGGACATTAAGAAACTCTAAGACTTTGC
>CAYUKO010000117.1:0-12107 GCA_964445375.1 uncultured Roseburia sp. | reverse complement strand
GCTATAAGGAGATTATTGCCTATCTGCTTGGTGAGATTACGCTGGAAGAGGCAGTATACCGAATCAAACGAGATACCAGACATTTTGCAAAGCGTCAGCTTACGTGGTTTCGACGCGAAAAGGACGTTATCTGGGTAGAAAAAGATAAATTTGCATATGATGAAGGAAAAATGTTAGAATATATCATTGACTGTTTTTGGAAAAAACAGGGAAAGGCTTAAGAAAAATGGAACAAACGATAGAAAATATGTATAAACAAATGGGAATCTCGGATGAAGTGTATCAGTTCTGCGATGAGATTTTAAAAGGACTTTCAGAACGATTTGCTGAGATTGATAAAACAGCAGAATATAACCAGTTAAAGGTTGTAAAGGCAATGCAGGATAATAAAGTAAGTGAGGCTTGTCTGTTAGGAACAACCGGATATGGATATAATGATTTGGGAAGAGAAACCTTAGAAGCGGTATATGCTTCGATTTTCCATACCGAGGATGCTTTGGTGCGTCCACAGATTACTTGTGGTACTCATGCATTGGCACTTGCCTTGATGAGTAATCTTCGTCCGGGAGATGAGTTGCTTTCCCCTGTTGGAAAGCCATATGATACTTTAGAGGAAGTAATCGGAATCAGACCTTCTAAGGGCTCCTTAAGAGAATATGGAATCAGCTATCGTCAGGTGGATTTGCTCGAAGATGGAAGCTTTGACTATGAAAATATCAAAAAAGCCATCAATGAAAAGACAAAGCTTGTAACAATTCAGCGTTCAAAAGGATATCAGACAAGACCAACTTTATCGGTAGCAAGAATTGGAGAACTGATTTCCTTTATTAAGGGAATCAAGCCGGATGTAATCTGCATGGTTGATAACTGCTATGGTGAGTTTGTAGAAAGATTAGAACCTACGGATGTAGGCGCTGACATGGTAGTTGGTTCTTTGATTAAGAATCCAGGCGGCGGACTTGCACCAATTGGTGGTTATATTGCCGGAACGAAGGAATGTGTGGAGAATGCAGCATTTCGTCTGACTTCCCCTGGACTTGGTAAAGAGGTTGGGGCGTCATTAGGAGTGTTAAAAGATTTTTATCAGGGCTTGTTTCTTTCTCCAACCGTAACTGCAGGAGCATTGAAGGGTGCTATTTTTGCAGCAAATATTTATGAAAAGTTAGGATTTCGAGTAGTGCCTAATAGTACAGAGTCAAGACACGACATTATTCAGGCAGTAGAATTTGGAACAGCGGAGGGTGTGATTGCGTTCTGTAAGGGTATTCAGGCAGCAGCACCGGTAGATAGCTTTGTAACACCGGAACCTTGGGATATGCCGGGATATGACAGTCCGGTTATTATGGCAGCAGGAGCCTTTGTGGCAGGTTCTTCCATTGAACTTAGTGCAGACGGACCGATTAAGCCTCCTTATGCAGTATATTTCCAGGGTGGACTTACCTATGAACATGCCAAATTCGGCATTATGAAAACCTTGCAGGAAGTAATCAATGCGGGGATTGCTACACTAAAATAAAGAAAAAGGGACATTTTTCTACAGCATAGAGTCGAAAAAAATCTAATGTTTTTGGTGTACAGACTCATTTTGGTGTGGTAATATATCTATGGTCTTGCATATATTTTATGTCATTTTGTCTGGAGAGATAAAAAGCAAAATGAGTTTACTGAAACAATTATATGACGCAGAAGAACTGCCGTATGACAAGTTTATGAAATCTGGTCCACAAAGTCTGTCAGATGCTGAACTTTTGGCAATTATGTTAAGGACGGGAACAAGGGACAAGACACCGATTGAACTTGGAAGGGCGGTGCTACAGCTTGCAGGCAGCAAATGGGGGCTTTTAGGCTTACATCATTTTTCGATGAGGGATTTGATGCAGATTCCTGGAATTGGTGAAGTGAAAGCGGTTCAGCTTTTATGTATTGCTGAGATTGCAAAAAGAATCTCCTATATGCAGGCGAAGGAAAATCTTTCCTTTCAAAATCCGGACTCCGTTGCGGCATACTATATGGAGCGGATGCGTCATCAGGAGACAGAACAGTTGATTTTGATTTTACTGGATGCGAAGAGTAGAATGATTAGTGATGAGGTGATTTCAGTCGGCATACTGAACGCAACGTTGATTTCTACGAGAGAGATTTTTGTGAAGGCTTTAAAGGAAGAAGCGGCATATGTAATGATATTGCATAACCATCCAAGTGGCGATCCGACGCCAAGCAGGCAGGATCAGCTCATAACCAATAAGATAAAAGAAGTATCCGTTTTGGTTGATATTCCATTGATTGACCATATTATCATTGGAGACAACCGATATATCAGCTTTAAACAAAAAGGGCTTTTATAAGAGACAGAAAGGAGTTGTTATGTTGGCTAACAACGTATATGGTATTGATTTAGGTACCAGAACAATTAAAATCTATAATGCTCATGGCGATAATGTCGTAGTAGAGAAGAACATGATTGCGATTGAGGATAAGAAGAATTTATTCGCATATGGAGATTCTGCTTTTGAGATGTTTGAAAAGGCACCTTCTAATATTGAGATTTCCTATCCACTTTGTAATGGTGTTATTGCAGATATTAAGAACATGCAGCTTTTGCTCAGAAACTTTATTATGGACTGTAATAAGGGTGTAATCAAACCAGCTGAATTCTATATTGCAGTTCCTTCTGATATCACTGATGTTGAAAAGAGAGCCTTCTTTGATCTGATTAAAGAAGCAAATGTGAAGGCAAAGAAAATCATGCGTGTGGAAAAGGCTGTCGCAGACGGACTTGGACTTGATATCGATGTTAAGAATGCGCAGGGTATCCTTGTAGTAAACGTTGGTTTCCATACTACTGAAATTTCTATTTTATCTCTTGGTGGAATCGTGTTAAGTAAGCTGATTAAGGTTGGTGGACAGAAATTTGACGAATCCATTAAGAATGCAATTAGAAAAGAATTCAGTCTGATGGTAGGAAGTAAAACAGCAGAGAATGTTAAGATTGCATTAAAAGAGCTTGAAGCAGAAGGCAAGGGAGCTGTTGTATATGGTAGAGATATTGTAACAGGACTTCCTATGGAGAAAGAGATTCCTACAGATCTTGTGAGCGAGAGTATGCTTGAGAACTTTAATGTGATTATTGATAATATACGTGTTATTCTGGAAAGAACTCCACCAGAACTTTCCGCTGATATTTTCAGAAGAGGTATTTACCTTACCGGTGGAGCATCACAGGTTAATCACCTTGCAGAATTGATTGCAAAGGGAACAGGTCTTAAGGTAAATGTAAGTGAGAATCCTGTTACTGGTGTAGCCCTTGGTATTTCTAAGATTATTAAGGATGATAATTATAAATCCGTTGCATATTTAGAAGGAATGAGTAGATGAGTCCTGTTGTAAAGAGAAAACGAGAAAAATTCTCTATTCCAAGTAAATATTTGCTGTTAATACTGACAGGTGTCTGTATTGCGTTAATGACAATTACATTCCTTACTGACTATACACCGAAAACGGTTAATAAGGTTGTAGGCTATATTGTTGTGCCTTTTCAGGATGGCGTAAGTCGTGTGGGTTCCTGGATTTCAACAAGAGTAGATGAGCTTGGTGAACTAAGAGTCGTTTTACAGGAGAATCAGGAACTCAAAGAACAGATTGCTGAGCTGACTATTCAGAACACGCAGCTGCAGCAGGATAAGTACGAATTGAACAATCTCAGGGAATTGTATAAGCTGGATGAACAATATAGTGGATATGAGAAGGTGGGAGCCAGAATTATTGCGCGTGACAGCGGAAACTGGTTTCATGCCTTTACCATTGATAAAGGATTGGATGATGGACTTGCTATTGACATGAATGTCATTGCAGGAGGCGGACTTGTAGGACGAATTGTTGACATTGGCGCTAACTGGGCAAAGGTCAATTCCATTATCAATGATGATTCGAATGTCAGCGGTATGGTACTTGCAAGTTCAGATACTATGATTGTAACAGGTTCTTTGCAACTTATGGCAGAAGGAAAGATTGGTTTCGAACAGCTGACAGATTCCAAGAACCAAGTGGAAGTGGGAGATAAGATTGTTACTTCCAATATCAGTAGTAAATATCTTCCGGGAATATTGATTGGTTATATTAGTGAGATTACTCAGGATTCTAATAACATTACAAAGTCGGGAACGATAACGCCGGCTGTTGATTTCGAACATCTTGAGGAGGTACTTGTCATTCTGGAGACAAAGCAGCAGATAGAGGATTAAGCATGAAGAGAAATATAGCTTTGGTGTTTGTGATACTGATAGGTTTTGTTATGCAGACTACCGTGTTTCAAACTTTGAGTTTTGGTGGTATTGCACCAAATCTTTTAATCATCATTACATCTTCCTATGGTTTTATGTATGGAAGAAAATATGGAATGACAGTGGGCTTTTTCTGCGGTCTTCTTATGGATATCTTTTATGGAAATGTTCTGGGTTTTTATGCCTTGATCTATTTATACATAGGTGCAGCAAATGGGATTTTTCGCCGAGTATTTTACCAGAATGATATCACATTGCCGCTTGCGCTGATTACAGCAAGTGATTTTGTATATTCTTTTGTCTGTTATGTATTGCTTTTTTTACTGCGTGGAAGATTTCAATTTGGTTTTTATTTAAAAAATGTAATACTGCCAGAGATTGTATACACGGTTTTTGTAACCATATTTTTATATCCTTGTATTCTTCTTCTGAACAGAGCGTTAGAGAATACAGAAAAAAGAGGTGACCACAAGATTGTTTAAAAAATTAAAAGAAAGTCTGTTCAATATGGTCACATCAAGACTTCTGCTATTGTTTGTTTTATTTATCGGAATGGCAGTAATCTTAATTTACAGATTGTTTAATCTGCAAATCGTGAATGGTGAATCCTATCTGAACAATTTTCAACTAAAGATACAAAAGGAAAAGATTATTGAAGGTACCCGTGGAAATATTTATGATAGAAACGGGAACCTTCTGGCATATAATGAACTTGCATATTCCGTAACGATTGAAGACGTTTATGAGTCAGGTTCGACGAAGAATGAGGAACTTAACAGTACTTTATATAAGTTGATTCATATGATTGAAGATAATGGGGATTCTGTTATCAGTGAGTTTAATATTGCGTTAGATAATAATAATGAATATGTTTTCATTGTAGAAGGAAAAACATTATTGCGATTTCTTGCTGATGTATATGGGCAGACATCGACCGATACCTTGAAATATGCAGAGAAAACATCAACTGCGGAGGATGTTATTGATTATCTGTGTACACGATATAAAATCGGTGAATATGAGATTTTGGAAAATGGTGAGAAGGGTGATTTCCTTCCAGGAAAAGGATACACGAAGAAGGAAGCTCTTCAAATGGTCACTATTCGTTATGAAATGAGTCTTTATAGCTACCAAAAGTATATTGCAACTACGGTAGCAACGGATGTTTCACCTGAAACAGTAGCAGTGATTATGGAAAATGCCAGTGAATTGGAAGGTGTTTCCATTGAAGAGGATACCATAAGAAAATATAATTATCCGTATTACTTTACACATATTTTAGGCTATACCGGAAAAATATCACAGACCGAGTTAGAAGAACTGATCCAGCAAAATGACAGTTATACAATGAATGATACGGTTGGTAAGAGTGGTATTGAACAGGTTATGGAGCTTGAATTGCAAGGAAAAAAAGGTTCTGAAACCATATATGTTGATAACCTTGGTAAGGTGATTAACACAACAGATTATGTCGAGCCACAGGCTGGAAATCACGTGTATCTTACCATTGATAAAGATTTGCAGGTTGCAGCCTATAATATTTTGGAGCAGAAATTGGCAGGTATTATTATATCTAAGATGCGTAATGTTATGAATTATGATCCTTCCACCGCTTCATCGGGTAATATCATTATTCCAATAGACGATGTTTATTTTGCGTTGTTTAACAACAGTGTGATTGATATACAGCATTTTACACACCAAAATGCAGGAGATACGGAGAAACAGGTATATCAGACTTATATAGCTAAGAAGGAGCAGGTATTACAGACTTTAAAAGAGGAACTTCTTGTTACCCAGACTCCTTACAATAAACTTTCAAAAGAATATAAGGCATATGAAAGTTATATTGTGTCCATGTTAACCAAGAAAGGTGTTCTGGTCAGCAGCGCTATTGATAAGGAAGATGCAACCTATATTGCATGGACTAAGGATGAAACAATAAGTCTGAATGAATATCTTACTTATGCAATATCCAAGAATTGGATAGATATTACGAAACTTTCTGTAGATAGCCAATATTCGGCTTCATCAGAAGTATTGGACAGTATTATTACTTATATTCTTGAGAACTTGGAAGAAAATGTGGAATTCTCGAAGAAAATGTATAAGTATCTGATTAGTTCTCAGCAAATAACAGGAAGACAGATCTGTCTGCTATTATGGGAACAGGATTTGATCAGTGTTGAAGAAAGCAGAATTGTATCTTTGAAGAATGGTTCTACCAATGCTTATAATTTTATGATAGAAATGATTCGGGATTTACAGATTACTCCGGCACAGTTAGCACTTGATCCATGTACAGGTTCCTGCGTTGTAACAGATGTAAATACTGGTGAAGTACTGGCTTTGGTTTCTTATCCGGGATATGACATTAATAAAATGGCAAATGGTGTTGACGCAGAATATTATGCGAAGATTAACAGTGACTTGTCTGTTCCGCAGTGGAATGCGGCAACACAGCAATTGACAGCGCCAGGTTCAACTTTTAAGATTGTTTCTTCTGTAGCAGCAATTAGTGAAGGGGTCGTATCCTCGTTAAGAGAAACGATTAAATGTACCGGAACGTATGATAAGCTGGCACCTACCATACATCATTGTTGGATTTGGCCTTCCGCACATGGTAATATGAATGTTTCCAGTGCAATTGCCAATTCCTGTAACAACTTCTTCTATGAGGTTGGTTATCGTTTGAGTCAGGATGGAACGGGTTATAATAGTGATTATGGACTGTCAAGATTAGAAAAATATGCAGACATGTTTGGTTTGACAGAAAAATCCGGTGTTGAAATCATAGAATCTGAGCCAAAGTTTTCTGATGAACTGGCGGTTCCATCTGCAATTGGACAAGGTACCCATAACTATACTACGGTTGGTTTGGCACGTTACGTTACTACGATTGCGAATAATGGAACCTGTTATAATTTGAGTCTTCTTGATAAGCTGACAGATTCAAAGGGGAATCTGATTACAGATTATGTCCCTGAAGTAAGAAATCAGGTTAATTTAGATAGTAGTCTATGGAATGCAATCCATTCAGGAATGCGTCAGGTAGTGGAATCAAAAGCATATTATAATGATCTTGCTGTTAATGTTGCCGGAAAGACTGGTACAGCACAGCAGGACAAGACACGTGCGAACCATGCCCTGTTTATCAGTTATGCCCCATATGAAAATCCTGAAATATCTGTAACTGTTCGTATTGCAAATGGTTATGAGTCAGGATATGCGGCACAGACGGCCAGGGATGTATATAAATACTACTATGGTTTGGCAGAAGAAGATGATCTTCTTACTGGTACTGCAGAGGTCCCCGAATTGACAGGAGGGGCAGGAGATTAAAGCGTGGCATATGTGTTGACATATGGTAGGCAAAAACACGCAGATGGGAGCGAATGTGAAAAATTCAGTAATTTTAAAAAGTTTTTCCAGTGGTATATCTGTTATTATGGATGAAAGTATTCCTTTTGAGGAACTGCTGGAGGATATTGCAGCAAAGTTTAAGGAAACTGACGGCTTTTTTAAAGATGCCTCTGTTGCGATTTCCCTTGAAGGAAGGGTTCTGAATGAGCAGGAAGAAAGAAAAATCCTGGATGTGATTACGCAGAATTCACGTTTGAATGTACTATGCCTCATGGGCAAGGATGAAGAGAAAAATATTAAATTTCTAGGAATACAAAATAATCTGACTTTCCAGAAAGATGAAAATTGTGGTCAATTTTATAGAGGAACTTTAAGAGATGGACAAAGTATAGAAACGGAGCATAGTATTGTCATTTTAGGTGATGTATGCGAAGGCTGTTCCGTTTATTCTGCAAAGGATATCGTTGTGCTGGGAAGTCTCTTAGGAGAGGCTTATGCTGGTGCTGCGGGCAATAACAATCATTTTGTGGTTGCTCTTGATATGAGTCCGCAGAAGCTGAGAATTGGTGACTTGAAATATAAAGCATCACAACGCACCTCGAAATGGGGCTTAAAACCCAAAACAGTTCCTAAAATTGCGTACAGTTATAATGGGGAAGTACTTGTTGAACCCATTACAAAAGATTTACTGGAGAATTTTACTTTGTAATTGATTTTCCAGGGGACCATTCTATAAATGTTGAGGTGACTTATGAGTGAAGTAATTGTTGTCACATCAGGTAAAGGCGGTGTAGGGAAGACTACTACATCTGCAAACGTTGGAACAGGTCTTGCACAAATGGGAAAAAGTGTCGTATTAATCGATGCGGATATTGGACTTAGAAATCTGGATGTTGTTATGGGATTAGAGAACAGAATTGTTTATAATCTTGTGGATGTTATTGAAGGCACATGCAGATTGAAGCAGGCATTGATTAAGGACAAGCGGCATGCCGGGTTATATCTTATGCCGGCGGCACAAACAAGAGATAAGAATTGTATTACACCTGGACAGATGGTCAAGTTGGTAGAAACGCTAAAGCAACAGTTTGATTACATAATTATTGACTGTCCGGCTGGAATTGAGCAGGGATTTCAGAATGCAATCGCTGGTGCAGATCATGCGATTGTAGTAACAACACCGGAAGTATCCGCCATTCGAGACGCGGACAGAATCATTGGCCTGTTAGAAGCCAATGAAATCAAAAAAGTAGATTTAGTGGTAAACAGGCTAAGGTATGATCTGGTTCGGCGTGGCGAAATGATGACGGTGGATGACGTGATTGATATTTTAGGTCTTCCATTACTGGGTATTGTGCCTGATGATGAAAATGTTGTTATAGCAACCAATCAGGGAGAACCTTTAGTAGGTAAATCATCTTTGGCGGGACAGGCGTTTTACAATATCTGCAATCGGATAGCTGGTAAAGAAGTTCCATTTTTGAACATGAATAAAAATATAACAATATGGACCAGAGTTACCGGTTTGTTTCATAGAAGTCAGGAGGAACGAATATGAGAAGATTATTTTCTTTCTTTCGACCAAAGACATCGAGACAGATTGCCAAGGACAGACTAAAGATACTGCTTATCTCAGACAGAGTAAATTGTTCACCGGAAATGATGGAATTGATTAAAAATGATATAGCACATGTGATATCCAAATACATGAAGATAGATGCTGCAAGTATGGATATTCAAATCATGAAAACCGGTACAAGTGGCAGAGCAACAAAAACACCTGTGCTATATGCAAACATTCCGATTCTTGATTTGAAGAATTGATAAAGGCTTTGGGAATGCTGTTTGATACAGTATTCCCATAATATACAGGGAGACGGAATATAAGATGTTTAAGAATTACAGAATACGAGATTATGACTTTAAATTAATCATAATGGTGGTTGCCATTACTGTTATAGGAATACTTGCAATAGGAAGTGCAAAGGAAGTTCTGCAAAGTAAGCAGATTATAGGAGCTTTGATGGGATTTTTCTTAATGATTGTACTTTCGTTCTTTGATTATTCCTTTTTTCTACGTTTTTATTGGTTGATTTATGTTTTTAACCTGGTGTTACTCTTAATGGTTGAATTTTTTGGAGAAGAGGTAAATAATGCAACAAGATGGCTGGAAATCGGAGGAATTCAATTTCAACCGTCCGAAACTACGAAAATTATGTTGATTTTATTCTTTTCACAGTTTATTATGAAACATAGAGAGAATATAAATTCTTTAAAGAATATTCTATTATTATGTTTTCTATTAGTACCACCGCTTTATCTTGTATATAATCAGCCGGATTTATCAACCAGTATTGTTATTATCGTTATATTTTGCGTGATATGGTATGTCGGCGGGTTGGATTATAAAATCATAGCAGGAGTTTTAGGCGTAGCAGTTCCGGCCGCTGTAATTCTATTTATTCTGGTATTGCAGCCGGATCAGACGATTATCAATGAATATCAGCAGCGAAGAATTCTGGCATGGTTGGAACCTGAGAAATATGCGACAACCACCGCGTACCAACAGACGAACGCAATGATGGCAATCGGTTCCGGGCAGCTCTGGGGTAAAGGGTTGAATAATAATATGATTAGTTCTGTTAAGAACGGTAATTTTATTTCGGAGCCTCAGACAGACTTTATCTTCACTATTGTTGGTGAAGAACTGGGATTTGTAGGTGGATGCGCTGTTGTTATATTGCTGTTTCTTATTGCGTTGGAATGTCTTTCCGTTGCAAGGAAAGCAAAGGATTTGGCAGGAACCTGTATATGCTGCGGAATGGCTGCACTTGTGGGATTCCAGAGCTTTGTTAATATAGCGGTTGCAACCGGATTGTTCCCGAATACAGGTGTTCCATTACCGTTTGTAAGCTACGGATTAACATCCCTTGTAAGTCTCTATATTGGAATGGGATTTGTATTGAATGTAAGATTGCAGTGTATTAGAAAATATAATAATTGACAAAGGAAGGTGCTTGAATCATGAATATAGCGTTAATCGCACATGACGGAAAGAAAAAACTGATGCAGAACTTCTGCATTGCATATCGAGGAATTTTAAGTAAAAATGAATTATATGCAACAGGTACAACAGGAAGATTAATTGAAGAGGTTACCAATTTAAATGTTCATAAATATTTGGCAGGACATTTGGGTGGCGAACAACAGATTTGTGCACAGATTGAGCATAACCAGATCGACCTTGTAATTTTCTTAAGAGACCCATTGAATTCCAAAGCGCATGAGCCGGATGTAAATAATGCAGTTCGTTTATGCGACGTTCATAATATACCATTGGCAACCAATCTTGCCTCAGCAGAGCTGTTAATTAAGTCACTTGATAGAGGAGATTTAGACTGGCGTGAAATGTATAAATAGGTTTTTGAGTATAACCTTTTGCATAATATTTTCAACATGCTCTTTATGTGCATGCGGCTCTAAGGAGTATTCTTTTGCATATGACAGGAATCGTAATAATTCGAGTTTTACGGTTACTGCTGGTCTTAAGGGGCAAAATTTAGAAGCTTTTGCCTCTGATTTGTGTGTCACGGTTGATGATGTAACCAAAGAAACGGTAGATATGTCACAGGCAACCGCAGCAGGACTTTTTGATATCAGTGATGGTGAAGTTTTATATGCCAAAAATGTTCATGAGAAATTAAATCCGGCGAGTATCACAAAGGTTCTTACTGCATTGTGTGCCATTAAGTATGGTAATCTGGATGATGTACTGACAGCATCAGAGAATGTGTATATCAATGAGTCGGGAGCAGTTAAGTTAGGGCTTGAGGCTGGAGATACCATGACTATGGATCAGGCACTTCATGCATTGATACTGAAATCAGCCAATGATGTAGCAATTATGATTGCAGAGCATGTAGGTGGCAGCGTGGAAGGCTTTGCTGACATGATGAATGAGATGGCGCAGTCTTTAGGGGCAACCAATAGTCATTTTGTGAATCCGAATGGGTTGACAGACCCTAATCATTATACTACCGTGTATGATTTGTATCTTATCTGTAACGAGGCTGTGAAATATGATAAGTTTATTGAAATTATACATACAGCATCTTATAATTCCGTATATCATGATAAGAGTGGAAAAGAGAAAGAATTTAGTTTGTCTACGACGAATGCATATTTGAAGGGGGAAGCGTTTGCTCCGGATAATGTTACGGTTATTGGTGGGAAAACAGGTACTACCAATGCGGCAGGAAGTTGTTTAATTCTTTATTCAAGGGATCAGTCAGGTAATCCGTATATTTCTGTTATTTTACAATCGTCAGACCGAACCGAGCTATATCGTGAGATGACGGATTTGCTTGGAGAAATATAGAATATTAAAAAAATAATGTAAAAAATCAGACAAATTTTAAATGATATTGAGATTTGAGTTGTATTTTCTTATGTAATCTACTATAA
>CAYUKO010000116.1:0-12240 GCA_964445375.1 uncultured Roseburia sp. | reverse complement strand
TGCAGGGACATAATCGTTATGAACAGTCTGACCTCATTGCGTTAGGCTGACAAATAAGAATTTGTGAGGGTGAAAGATATGTTGCAATTGATAAAACGATGTCCCGAATATACATTAGGATACAAAGAGTATTGTCAAGAATTGTACGATAATAATATCATCTATTTTAGACCTACTAATCCAAAGAGTATTGATGAAGATTGGTTCGCACGTACAAAATCTTGGTATGATAAAAAAGAAAAAGGCCTAATTGAAGGACAACCTATTAGTTTTCACTATTGGGCAGTAGATGATGGTAAGTTTATTGGTGAATTTCAACTTAGAACAGAATTTCCAGAAAAAGTGATGTTAGACATCGGAAGTATTGGCTATGCAGTAAGAGTGTCAGAATGGGGAAAGGGATACGGAACAGAAATTCTTCGTCACGGACTGGAGATTGCAAAAGAACATGGATTGCATTGTGATTAACGAGTCCCCATTCAAATAATTGTTATCTATGATGTTTGTATGACACAAGTATATTTCGGAGGATAAAATGAAACAAGAAGTAGTTGTTTATATTCATGGAAAAGGGGGCTGTGCTTCGGAAGCAGAACACTATCAAAAACTGTTTCCGGAATGTGATGTTATTGGGTTAGATTACAAAGCATTTACGCCCTGGGAATGTAAAGAAGAAATTCAAAATGCGGTAAAGCAGCTTTTAGAACGATACAAAGACGTTACACTCATCGCAAATAGTATAGGTGCTTATTTTGCTATGAATGCATTATCAGAGAAACAGATTAGAAAAGCTTTCTTTATTTCTCCCATTGTAGATATGGAAAGATTAATATCTGATATGATGAAGTGGGCTAATGTTTCAGAATCATTATTGAAGGAGAAGCAAACTATTGAGACGGATTTTGGTGAAACATTGTCTTGGGAGTATCTTACTTATGTAAGAAATCATCCTATAAGATGGAATGTTCCTACAGAAATTTTGTATGCCGGAGAAGATAATCTTACCACCAGAGAAACCATTACTGCATTTGCAAAAGAACATAATGCAGACTTAACTATTATGGAAAATGGTGAACACTGGTTTCATACCGAAGAGCAGATGGCATTTCTCGATAAATGGATTGAACTAGCTATGTAATTTTGAATATCCTGAATTGTGTAAAAAGAAAGAAGGAATTGATATGTTTTATCATGCAAAAGAACATACCGTAAAGATAGGAAATACCCAGATGGATTATGTTTCTTTTGGTTCGGGAACACAACCATTGATTCTAATCCCCGGGTTAAGCTTTAACAGAGTGAAAGGTTCTGCACTTTCCTTAGCGTACATATATCGTATTTTTGCAAAAGATTATAAAGTTTATGTTTTTGATCGAAAAGATGAAATTTCGGAAGGATATACCATCAAGGATATCGCAAAGGATACTGCGCAGGCAATAAAAGAGATTGGCTTGTCTCATGCCTATGTTTTCGGCGTGTCACAAGGTGGTATGATTGCCCAATACCTTGCTCTAGATTATCCTGAGCTTGTAGATAAGCTTGTACTGGGAGTGACTTTATCCCGACAGAACGAAAACGTGGAAAAAGTTGTTCATAAATGGATTGAGCTTTCTAAGCAGAATGATTTTGAAGGTATCGTAGCAGATATGCTGCAAAAAATGTACTCAGATGCCTATGTGAAACGCTATCAATGGCTTTTTCCTATTTTGACAAAAATCAGTAAACCAAAGGATATGACAAGATTTATCATTCTTGCAAAGGCGTGTCTTACCTGTGATATTTACGAAGAGCTATGCCAGATTCAATGTCCGGTCTTTGTTCTAGGTGGTAAGCAGGATAACATTGTTACAGGAGAAGCTTCCGTGGAAATTGCCAAGAAACTAAACTGCGACATCTATATGTATGATGATTTAGGGCACTCCGCTTATGAAGAAGCGAAAGACTTCAACATTAGAATCTTTGAATTCTTAAAGAATAATCACTCTTAAAAAAGATATGAATGTAACTTAAGAAAGAACTATGAGGTTAATGTAAAAATGGAATTTCGACAGGCTGTTTTACAGGATTTGCAACAGCTTAAAAAAGTATATAAAGAAATCATCGGCCATATGAACGCCAATGAAATCCAAATATGGGATGAAATCTATCCTTGTGAATTTTTTGAAGATGATATAAAGAACAACAGACTTTATGTTTTGTTTGACCACACGGAAATTGTTTCCGCTTTCGCTTTATGTAATGCTAACTCTGGTGAACATGCCGTAACTTGGAAAGACCAAGATGGAAACGCATTATATTTAGACCGTTTCGGAGTTAATGTGAACTATTTGCGAAAAGGAATCGGAAGCTCTATGCTTACCAAGATAAAAGAAGTTGCAAAAGCAAAAGGAGCAGATTATTTACGGCTTTTTGTTGTAGATATTAATGAACCAGCTATTAATCTGTATGAAAAGAATGGTTTTAACAGGGCAGATGGAATCTATGACGAAATCATTGACGATGAACTAACCTTACATGAGTTTGGATATGAAATTGAACTATAACTCACCAATTGGGAGAACTACAATGAATTATAACATTAGAGAAATGAACCAAAACGAATATGAATTGCTGAATGATTTCCTCTATGAAGCTATTTTTATACCGGAAGGAGTACAGCCGCCACCAAAATCAATCATTGATACCCCGGAATTGCAGGTATATATAGCAGACTTTGGAAAAAAGAAGGACGATATTTGCTTTGTAGCCGAAATAGAAGGCAATATAATCGGAGCAGTATGGGTTCGGGTCATGAATGATTACGGGCATATAGAAGATGGTGTTCCTTCCTTTGCCATTTCCTTATTCAAGGAATATAGAGGCTATGGTATTGGCACTGCATTAATGAAAACAATGCTAAACGAACTTTCGAGAAAAGGATATACCAAGGCTTCGTTATCGGTACAGAAAAAGAATTATGCCGCTAAAATGTATCAAAACATAGGCTTTGAAGTCATAGACGAAAACGAAGAAGAATATATTATGGTTTATCATTTGCAATAAAAAAGGAGAGAGCGAAGATGAGATTATTAATAAAAGAGAGAGTTTTTTCATGGAGTGATACCTATGATATTTATGATGAATCGGAACAAATAAAATACGTTGTGAAAGCTGAAATCTTTTCCTTCGGACACCAACTGCATGTATATGATGCAAATGGTAACGAGATAGGCATGATTAAAGAGAAACTTCTTACTTTATTACCACGATTTGAAATCGAAATGAACGGCTGTACATGTGGAACCATCAGCAAACAATTTACATTATTTCGTCCAAAATACGAGATTGATTGCAATGGTTGGAGAGTCGAAGGAGATTTCCTTGGCTGGAATTATGATGTATATGAAGGATGCAGTTCTATCATACATATTTCCAAAGAACCATTTCATTGGGGTGACACGTATGTCATTGATTTCGTAAATCCAGCAGATGAACTTATGGGCTTAATGCTTGTTATTGCAATCGATGCAGCTAACTGCTCTGAAGAAAAGAGATAACATTGGGTTAAATAGAGAATATATGTATACAACAAATAACGAAAATCAGTTAACTGAAAAAGAACAAAAATATTTTGAATATTGGATAAAACATGAAGAAGAGCTTCCCGTTAAAATTGTGCTGCTTGTCGGACGGTCTGCGAGTATCCTGTTTTTCTTATTCATACTTGGTGCATTTTGGTATAGTGATAAACCAATCACCGCATCCGATATTTCTTTTGGGCTTGGATTTCCAATTGTAATGTGCTTAATTTTTGAATGGTTTGACAGATTGTTCAAGAAGCGACGTACCAAACTATATACCAGTGAAGTTTATGTGCAGAGAACCAATATTCTGGCTTGTGACGTTTCTTATTTGCGCAATTCTAAAGGATTTTCAATGCCTGTTTACTATTATCATTGTGATGGGATTCATGGACAAGTGGCCCCTGTTTCTAAAAAGCTTTATCATCTGGCTAAAAGAGGAGATGACATCACTGTTGTCTGGATAAAAGCTCGAAACATGTATTTAGGAATCACATTTAACGATAAATTTGAGAGAGATTACTTATAACTTCTCTTTTCATAGTTAGGATATTTGAGAGAGCGTTTGTATGGAAAAGATTTTTATGAGAGATAAGGAGAAGAAAATGCATAATATACAAAAAAATCCAATACTGAACAATCCAAGAAAAGAAAAAAGAATTATGACATGGGATTGTGTCTGGTTCGGGCATTATCCACAGTCTGATTCTACAGAAGAAAAAGAACCTATTAAATGGAGAGTACTTTCTGTAGAAGGAAATAATGCTTTTCTGGTTGCCGATATGAACTTAGATATGCAGCCATATCACGTAGTTCGTGAAGCGGTAACATGGGAAAAATGTACCCTGAGAAGATGGCTAAATGGATATGGAATCGATTCCAATACCGATAAAATGGATGATACACAAGGTATGCAGTATCAGTTACCGCCATGGTCCCCTCTTAATAAGCATGGAATAGACTATCAAAAGGACAATTTTATAGATAGAGCATTTACACCGGCTGAACAAGAAGCCATTATCGTAACAGATTTAGACAATAAGGGAAATCCGAAGATAAAAGTTCCAGGTGGTGCCAATACAAAAGACAAAATCTTTTTACTATCCTATGAGGATGTAACAAATGCAGATTATGGTTTTGCTCCAAATGATGGGAAATACGATGAACCAAGAAAGCCCAAACAGACAGCATATGTTGATGCTGGTGGAAGCATTCACTCAGATGCAAGCAGTTGTGCCGATGGCAGATTTGACTGGTGGTTGCGCACACCGGGAGAACAACAGGACTATGCGGCATATGGCAATAGTATTGGATATGTATGTAAAATGGGAATGGGGGTAGATCGTTGTGATAATGCAGTACGTCCAGCACTTCATTTGAATCTTGAGCATGTGGATTGCTGGTCATATGCTGGAACGGTCAGCAATAAAGATCTTGAGCTTATAACGATTGTAAAAGGAAGAAATACCTATGCAATTGGCGAAAAACTGAATTTAAGTGATATGACAATAACTGCTATGTATAGCAATGAGGGTGAGAAACTTGTCAAATCATATAAAACTAATGTCAAAGATATTGATATGTCAGTGGAAGGAATTAAGAAATTGGAGGTTTCTTATACCGAAAGAGGTATCACACAAACTGCGGCGATTGATATTGATGTACAGAAACTGGATGCCTCATTTATGGAAGTGAATGAAAAGGCAATGGCATTACAAAATCCAAAGACAGATTGGAAGGGAATTGTGACTTGGGATTGTATTTATTTTGGAAATTACCCTCAATCAGATATCACAGGAACAATCAAAGAACCTATTAGGTGGAGAATTCTTTATATAGAAGGAAATGATGCTTTTTTAGTCGCGGATCGATGTCTGGATATACAGCAGTATAATGCAACAATGGATGGTGTCACATGGGAAACGTCTACCATTCGAAGCTGGTTGAACGGCTATGAAAGTACCCAGAATGCCTGTCAGATTGATTACAAACAGGATAATTTTATGAATTCTGCGTTTACACCAAAAGAGCAGGAAGCAATTTTGTCTACAATCGTGTTAAATACGGATAATTATGAGCACAAAGTGCCGGGTGGCAATAACACAAAAGATAAAGTGTTTTTACTGTCATATGACGAAGCAGCGAATGTGCTTTTTGGTTTTGACACAGACGCCGATAGTTGTAGTGATTATGCAACGAAACGATGTCATACTGCATACACCGCACATAAGAAAAATATGATTGAAGGTTCAGAAACGTGCAACGAAAAAAGTGGAGCACTCTGGCTTTTACGTTCTCCGGGTAGTACATCCGGCAGGGCAATGAGTATAAGTTCCATTGGAATGAGATTTAGACCAGGAGAACGATTTGGTCAATATATAACAGCTGTATGTCCTGCGTTACATCTAAATTTGGCTGACACGGAACTTTGGACTTATGCGGGAACAGTCAGCAGCGATCAAAATGAAGCGCCCGGAACACTCAAGGGTGAAGCAGAACTCATGAAGAGAATTGCAGAAAAACGAATCAGCAAGGCAATGTTAGAACATGAATATGAATAACGGATTAGAAAAAATACATAAATAAGGATAAATAAAATACATGAGTAATCAAAAAGAAATTAAATTTAAAACCAAAAAAATCAGCTTAATATGTAGTATTATCCTGCTCTTTTTTGCTTGCTTATTTGAGATAATACTAGTAGATAATGCAATGGAAAAAAGGACATCTGATGATATCATACTCTTAATCTTAGGTAATATTATTTTTGTAGGATTTTTGACTCTTATAGGCGTTTTTGCGGTTTATACCTATTTTAGAATTACCAAGCACTTACGCAACAGTCTACAGAAATATGGAAAAGAAAATCTTGCAAAGCATAAAGAACGAGTAAAGGAATTTAAAAAAGGAAATATTTCCATTCCTGATTTAGCATTATAACCAGAAGAGGTATATAAAAATGTCTATGAATACCAATGAAATACGGGAATACATTTATAAAAATTTTACGCCACAAGATATTCAGAAAGCTATCCTATATTATCATGAAAGAACCGGTGCAGACCTTTCCATATCCAAACTGGAAGTCGAAAAAATATATGCACAGCGCCAGCAAGAAGGAAGGGTTCTTCCTATGCCAAAGGAATGGACTCCCACAGGTCAAAAATACATAACAGGAAAAAAGCTGTTTGAATTAGGAATCTTTTTCCTTGTAATATCGATTCTGATTATGCTTATCATAACAGGATACGGAATTCCTTCCGAAAATGCAAATATGCTGAAAATGATGATTATTATCATTCCGATAGGAATTGGTATTCCTATTCTACTTGTGGCAGTGGTCATGATAATCGCAGGTAAAAGCATGATGAATAAAAATAAGATGTAAAATAAAAAAGATGTAATGAGCTATGATATGATTCATTAGAAAAGTACAAAAGAATAACGAACAAACAGGAGAATTCATAATGTTTATTAAAAGAAGTTTTGGCTTATTTAAGTTATTTGCTTTCCTTGGTGGTATTGCATTTATTTGTTTTGCTGCTATGGGATTATATACAGGTATGGAAGAAGGTTTGCCCTTAAAAGGTTTGATTGTTTTTGTATTTATAGGTATTTTGGGTATTATATTATTCGTGTCAGCAGTCGCAATGTACTTGTATTTAGGCAATAAAAATAAAGGAAAAAAAGATGAATCCATATATGTTTCGTATGCGGTAACCTATCGTGGAAATATCCAAGTGCTTGAGAATGCCTCACAATTGTCAAAAATGTTAGAGTCAATGTATTCAGGAGAAGAAATAACAATCCACCTAACACCAGAATATTATGGACTTACCGATTGGAAATTCATAAAACAAAAGGACCATTACATTTCCTTTGTATGGATACATAAAAGAAATAAAACAATACAGTATTTTATTATGCCTGAAAAGTATACCTCAATAGCAATGAATCCTTTTATTGAAGTATTTGAAGAACATAAGGCTATCAATACCTCTAAACTAATCAGTATGAAGAGATATCAGGGAGTTCTGGATGTATATAATTTAAAATAAAATTTCTCACATAACATAAGTGACAACATGCCATACACAATATACAGGCAATAGGAGAATTTATGAAAAACAGATTATTATTTATTACATTAACAATATTTTTTATTAATGTTGCAGGATGCAGTTCAACATCTTCCACAGAAGTACCATATGAGCAGTTTGAATTAACGCAGGAAGATGAGAATATACCTGAAAAAGAAAATGCCGTAACAGAATCCGAAATGGAACAAACAGAAATGACAGTTACCCCATCAGAAGCTACCGAATCAACGGATTTCACGTTTGCAGATTTGGCAAAGCGACAGTTTGAATTTTGTAGTGGCGCTGGCGGCTGGTCAGAAGAATTTACGATTGAAAAAGATGGTTATTTTACTGGAAACTTCCATGACTCAGATATGGGATCTATCGGTGAAGGATATGAAGATGGCACTATTTATTGTTGCTCATATTCTGGTCATTTCTCTGACCTTACCAAAATAAACGATTATACTTATTCCATGAAGCTTGCAGATATTTCCTATGATGAAACAGTGGATACAGAGGAGATTTCGGACAATATCCGCTGGATTTATACTGGTTCTTACTGTTTAGGTGGAACCGATACGTTTACCATTTATCTTCCGGGAACACCTGTAAGTGAGCTTTCGGAAGAAGTGCTATTTTGGTTGTCTATAGCAAACGAGGACAAGACAGAGCTTGATATGATTGCTATTGTAGATGAAACCAATGAATATGGCATTTATTCTTATGAAAGACGTACTCCTTTCGAAGATGCGCAGATGACATTGGAAAGCTATAAGTATTCATATGACGAATATAATAATCAGCTTTCCGAAGCAACCAATACCCTAGAAATGGTCGAGTATTCCGAAGCTATGTATGAGATTAGTGATGATTGCCTGAACTATATCTGGAATTTAGTTCGTTATAATACAGAGGAAGAAGAGTATAACAAAATTCTTGCCGAGCAGCGAGAGTGGATTTCTGAAAAAGAGACAAAAGCAAAAGAGGCAAGCTCGGAATATGAAGGTGGTTCTTTGGCATCCGTGACTTACAACGAAACATTGGCGACACTTACCATGGAACGCTGTGAGGAATTAATCGAATATTTAAAATAATAAGGTGATATAGGAATCATGGGAAATAAGATTGGTATTGTCTGTTGTTCAAATGGACAGAAACAAGCATATCGTGAAAAAATAAAATATTTAGAAAACACACTATTATCCATTGGGCTTCATCCCGTATTCAGTGATTATATTTATGAAAAAGAAGATATTTTCAGCGGTACAGCCAAAGAACGCGCAAAAGCACTGATGCAATTTTTTATAAATGATGAAATAAAAGGAATTTTTGATATTTCAGGTGGAGATGTTGCAAATGGTGTATTACCATATCTGGATTACAAAATCATTGCCCAAAGCCCAAAGATGTTCTGGGGCTATAGTGATTTAACAACAATAATCAATGCTATTTATGCCAAAACCGGAAAAGAATCCGTTTTATATCAAATTCGAAATTTGATTTACGACCATAAGGAAGAGCAGCTTAGAAATTTTCAAAATACTTTCATAAATAAAGCAAATGACTTGTTTCAAATAAAGTATCATTTTATTCAACAAAAAGAAATGCGCGGAATTGTGGTAGGTGGAAATATACGATGTTTTTTGAAATTAGCTGGGACCGAGTATATGCCAGACTTAACAGATAAAATATTATTGTTGGAAAGCTATTCCGGAACCGTTGCTAAAATGGAAACATACTTATGCCAATTACAGCAATTAGGTGCTTTTGAAAAAGTGGCCGGTATTTTGTTAGGAACCTTCACAGAAATGGAATCCGCAAAGTGCATTCCGTCAATAGAAACACTTGTAAAGGAAATAGCTGGAAAAGACGTACCGATTGCGGTTACAAAAGACATCGGTCATGGAACGGATTCCAAAGCAATTATCATTGGAAAAGAATTACATTTATCAGAAACTTAAGAATAGGATATTATGAAAAACATGAATATCGCAATCGTGAAACAGAACGCTTTTATAACTTTGATTAAACTTTGTCGGAGGAAAGATTATGTACATAGAACATATTGCAATGTATGTGAATGCATTAGAAGATACAAGAGATTTTTTTGTTAAATATTTTCATGCAACATCTAATAATGGTTATCATAATAAAACAACCGGTTTTCGCTCTTATTTTTTGACCTTTGAACATGGGACAAGATTGGAAATTATGAATAAGCCTAATATGACAGACGAAGAAAAAGATCTGGCACGTACTGGCTATGCTCATATTGCATTTCGTCTTGGAAGCAAATCAGCAGTTGACGAGCTTACAGAAAAATAGATATTATATACTATAGTAACACTTAAAATAGAAATGGAGCGATAGCATGGAACTCACATACAAAAAGGCAACACTTGATGATTTAGAGTTATTAGTAAAAACAAGAATCATGGTCTTAAGAGCTGCCAATAAATTATCCGATATCGTAGATATGTCCGAGGTTGAAGTACAATCTCGTACCTATTATCAAAAAGCGTTAAAAGATGACACACATGTCGCTTATCTGGTATGTGATGATGAAAAAGTGGTCGGCGCAGGTGGCGTTAGCTTTTTTGGTGTCATGCCAACCTTTCATAATCCTACAGGAAAAAAGGCGTACATTATGAATATGTATACGAATCCGGAATATCGCAGACAAGGAATTGCATACAGGACTTTAGACCAGCTTGTAAAGGAAGCCAAAAGCAGAGGAATATCTGCTATATCACTGGAAGCGACGGATATGGGGCGGCCATTGTATGAGAAATATGGTTTTGTTAAAATGAATGATGAGATGGAATTACCTGATTAGCATGTAAGGAGAGGGGAAACATATGTTTTCTTTTCTCTTTTCTTTTTTTATTTTATATGATAGAATATTTGTAACTATTTAGGATAGGTCGAAGCACTTGCTGCTGAGACCGTAAGAACATAATTACGAATATTTACATAATCTTAAAGTATCAGGAGGGCACTATGGAGCAATCAAAGCTTGAGGCGTTGTTTGAAATTGGAGAAACGATTGCTGTCGAATTTAAAAGATGTGGAAATGGTATTGAAACTGATACCTATGAGACTGTATGTTCTTTTTTGAATCGACATGGTGGTGATATTTTTCTTGGTGTATTAGATGATGGTACCGTAATTGGTCTGCCTGAGAATAGTATTCGTGATATGATTAAGAATTTTATTAAAATGATTAGTAATCCTGATATTTTAAGTCCGACCATTTACTTGATTCCTGAAAAGATTGAATATAAAGGTAAATTTATCATTCATATTCATGTACCTGCAAGTTCGGAGGTTCATAGATATAAAAAGGTTATTTATGACAGAGTAGATGATTCTGATGTTAAAGTTACTTCAACAAGTCAAATTGCGGCGATGTATATTAGAAAGCAAGACATTTTTACAGAGAAAAGAATTTATAAATATGTTAAAAAAGAAGATTTGCGATTAGATTTATTGCCAATTTGCAGACAGAGAGCGATTAATAAGCGTGCTAATCATCCATGGAAAGACTTGGATGATGATGCTTTACTAAGAAGTGCCGGACTTTACTGTGAAGACTATGCGACAGGTGAAGTAGGATATAATTTAGCTGCTGTTATGCTTTTAGGCAAAGACGAAGTGATTCAGTCAATTTGTCCTGCATACAAAACAGATGCTATTCTAAGAAAAGTTAATCTTGATCGATATGATGATAGGGATATTGTAAAGACTAATTTAATTGAAAGCTATGATAGATTGATGGAATTTGCCCAAAAGCATTTGTGGGATAAATTTTATCTGGAAGATAATGTGAATATTAGCTTGCGTGATAAAATTGCCAGAGAAATGCTTGCCAATACTTTGATTCATCGGGAATATTCCAGTTCTTTTATTGCAAAATTTATCATTGAAGACGACAAGATGTACACGGAAAATGCGTGTCGTGCATCAAAAGCTGGTGAAATTACTCCTGATAATCTGGCTCCATCACCTAAAAATCCTATTATTGCCTCTTTCTTTAATCAAATTGGCAATGCGGATGAACTTGGTTCTGGAACAAGGAATCTTTTTAAATATTCAAAGAGATATTCTGGTGAAAATCCAACACTTTATGAAAGTGATATCTTCAAAATTATCGTACCTCTCAATAATTTCTACTCTTTTGATGCAGAGGTCGGAGATAAGGTCGGAGATAGGGTCGGAGATAGGGTCGGAGATAATTTTATGTTACATGATAATTCATATTATGATTTAACGGAGAATCAGAAATTAATTCTCATGTATTTACAGCATAATCCGAAATTATCGGCTTCAAAATTAGCTGATTATATGGCTATTTCTTCCCGAAAAGTGGAAAGCAACATTAAAAAGTTAAGAGAATTAGGTCTGTTAATCCGCCATGGTTCTCCAAATGCGGGATATTGGGAAGTTTCGAAAAAATATTCAGATTATTAAATAACAGAATTGAGGTAGAGTATGTACGCATATATTAAGGGCGAAATTGTTGATATATCAGAAGATAACGTGATTTTAGAATGTAATAATATCGGTTATAATATAAAGGTTCCGTTTAGTGTAGTTCA
>CAYUKO010000115.1:0-12444 GCA_964445375.1 uncultured Roseburia sp. | reverse complement strand
ATACCAAATAAGCGTCCCGATATGAGCAGCATGGTAGCCGACTCGCGCGGCACACCCCACACTCATTAAACCTGAATTTAACATTTTCACTGAAAGGACCAATATCCAATGAACCGTATGTTTTCTTACACTATAACTGAACAAGAAGAAGGACTGACAATCGGTCAGTATCTGAAAGACAAGGGATATTCGCGTCCTATTCTCATTCATCTGAAGAAAACAGAACGTGGGATTGTTTTAAATGGCGAATGGAGCTATGTCTATACCAAGTTAAAAAAAGATGACGTGTTAGAAATCAGCTTAATCGAGACAGAAAGCTCGGAACATATTCCTTTAACAGAGATTTCTATGGATGCTTTCATGAAAATGGTTGTATATGAGGATGAAGACATTCTTGTTATGAATAAGCCAGCCGGACTTCCCGTACATCCATCCATGGGACATCATGAAGATACGCTTGCCAATTACTGCGCCTACTATTTTCACAAACTTTGTCATTCTGAAGGCGGTTTTATCTTCCGCTGTGTCAATCGCCTTGACCGTGATACCTCCGGTCTTGTTCTGATTGCCAAAAACATGTTCAGCAGTGCCAGATTATCTGATCAGCAATTAAACCGTGAGATTCACCGTACCTATATGGCTATTGCTAGTGGTATTACACCTGAAAATGACACGATTGACCTGCCTATTGCCAGAAAAGAGGCATCCGTTATCGAGCGTTGCGTAGATATGGAACACGGCGAAAGTGCCATTACTCATTATACGCGCCTTGATGCACAAAATGACTTTTCCCTTTTAAAAATCCAATTAGAAACAGGCAGAACCCATCAGATTCGCGTACACATGAAAGCAATCGGTCATCCTCTGCCCGGTGATTTCTTGTACAATCCTGATTACACGCATATAAAAAGACAGGCACTTCACTCATACCGATTGGAATTTTCTCATCCAATCACAAGTGAAGCCCTGTCCTTCAC
This sequence comes from uncultured Roseburia sp., assembly GCA_964445375.1. Lineage (GTDB taxonomy): Bacteria > Bacillota > Clostridia > Lachnospirales > Lachnospiraceae > COE1. The sequence goes on along the minus strand of CAYUKO010000115.1, from coordinate 11,467 downwards.
ACAGAATCCACCAGAGGATTTTTACTTTTTGCCATGGGAGATATCATCATAGCGTAATTACCAGTAACAATAGCAATCCCAACACAAAGACTCCTACCCCAGTCCTTTTCATGATTTTCGCAGCTTTGGGATGCTTCTTTCCCAAAAAGTACAATGGAAGTCCAAATATCGAATATACCAGAATCCACTGAAACGGAAGAATAAATCCCTTCCGAAATTCCTCTATCGTTCTCTCCGTCATCATGCAATTAACGATTCCTAAAACAACACATATTCCTAACGCATTACGAAGTGCTTCTATTTTGCCACACGCAAGGTTTCCATCTCTGTCAGCAAGACCAAATTGGTTCAAAATAACCTTCTTTTCATATTTTAAGGTATCATTTACAATATCAAGAAATTTATTTCCTGCATTCTCCTGCGCACGAATCTCTTCCCAATAATAGATTTCATCAAAGCTATGTAAATCCTCCTGTCTGGATTGCATCTTTTTACATATTTTGATTGCTCCATCAAGTTCTTTCATCTTTTCCTGCAAGTCAATGATATTCTTCTCTAACATATTCTGCAGGGAATCTTTCCCATCCAGAAAATCTTTAATTTCAGAAACAGAGAAACCTATCTTTCTAAGAATAATGACTTTCCTTAACGTTGCTATGTCCTCGTCACGATACTCCCGATATGTGTTGCCATTTCTTGCCGGATTTATCAATTGCTCTTTCTCATAAAAACGAACGGTCGCTCTTGGAATTCCCAGTTCCTGTTCTACTTCTTTAATCGTCATCGTTTATTCCTCCTTTTTCTTTCAAAATAAGGTATAAACAAGGTTTACAGTCAAGTATTTTCCCAAAATAATTACTTTTGTGCCTCTATTCTCTCCGCCAAATCCTGCAAATACATCCAGCGTTCCATCTTCTCTTCCAATGCAGCCTCTGCTTCTTCCTTCTGCTTGGTAATCTCATTCAGCTTCACGAAGTCTCTGGCATTTGCGACCAAATCCTGCTCAAGCTTTTCTATCTTCTCTTCTAACGCGGCAATATCCGCATCAATTGTTTCATATTCTTTCTGTTCCTTATAAGAGAATTTCAATTTGTCCTGTCTGTTCTTTACATTTTTAAGACTCTTTGCGCCAGCATCTTCGGATGTATTGTTAGAAGAAGTTTTTCCTGTACTCTTGCTGTTTTCCACAACTGCAAAACCTTCTTCTTCCTGCTTTCTCGCCTGATAATCTGTAAAACCACCTTCATACTGATTTATAGTGCCATTTTCAAATGCAAAAATTCTTCTAACAGTTCTATCAAGGAAATAGCGGTCATGCGATACGGTAATAACAATTCCATCAAAATGGTCTAAATAATCCTCTAAAATGGTTAAGGTTCTAATATCCAAATCATTGGTCGGCTCGTCAAGAATCAATACATTTGGCGCCTCCATAAGAACACGAAGAAGATTTAGTCTGCGCTTCTCTCCACCGGAAAGCTTGCCAAGTAAGGAATATTGTTTCTCCGCAGGGAATAAGAATCTCTCAAGCATGACGGATGCTGATACCGGACCATCTACTGTCTGCACATATTCTGCGGTGTTACGAATATAATCTATGACACGCATGTCAGGATCCATATAAGCCAGTCCTGCTTCCTTATCCGTTCTGATTTCCTGTGCATAATAGCCGATTTTGATTGTCTGACCGATAACAACCTCACCTTCGTCAGGCTGCTCCATACCACAGATAATCTTCATCAGTGTTGATTTACCGCTGCCATTTTCCCCGATAAAACCAATTCTGTCATTTTTTAAAAAGATATAATTAAAATGGTCTATCAGTGTTCTTCCATCATAGCCCTTGGTAATATCCTTCAATTCAACGGTTGTCTTACCCATTCTGGTAGAAACAGAGCTAAGCTCAAGCTCTGCGTCCTGAGTGGGTCCTTTTTGCGCTGTAAGTGCCTCATAACGCTGAATGTGTGCCTTTTGCTTGGTACTTCTTGCCCTTGCGCCACGTTTCATCCACTCGATTTCTACTCTTAAAATACTCTGGCGCTTACGTTCTGTCGCTGCTGCCATCTCTTCACGCTCTGCCTTTAATTCCAGAAAACCAGAATAATTGGTCTGATAGCTGTATGTTTTTCCTTTGTCAATCTCAACGATTCGATTGGAAACACTATCAAGGAAATAACGGTCATGTGTTACCATGACAAGCGCACCACGAAAGCTCTTTAGATACTCCTCAAGCCAGTCTGCCATCGTAGAATCCAGATGATTGGTCGGCTCGTCAAGCACCAAAACATCAGCCTGTGACAATAAAGTGTTTGCCAGGGCAATTCGCTTTCTCTGACCACCAGACATATTGTCTACCTTCTGGTCATAATCGGTAATTCCCAGCTTTTGGAGCATAGACTTTGCTTCACTTTCCAAAGACCACTCGTTATCATGGGTAAGGTTATTCTTCATTACACATTCTAACGCCGTAGCACCTTCGTCAAATACTGGATGCTGAGACAGATAACGGATCACGATATGATTTGCTCTTGTAATCGTTCCCTTGTCTGGCTGTTCCAAACCGACAATCATTTTCAAAAGTGTTGTCTTTCCTGTTCCATTGATACCGATAATTCCGACCTTCTCCTGCTCATTTACCGCAAAAGATGCCTCATCAAATAATAAGCTGTCTGTGTATGATTTTGTGATATTTTCTATATTAATTAAATTCATAAATCCTCTTTCCTTTTATAATAGATATAGTCAACAAGCAGGAATACTTCCGGCAAAAGAAAGGTTCCTACCTTAAGCAATGTGTTTGATATGTTTAAACTGGTGCATATTTTTATATAAGTAACTCTTTTTAGCACAAATACAATTACTGCACTTACGAGCAATAACACCATGCAGATAAACAACTGCTCTGGACTGATTTCTATGTCCAATTGCCGCGTTTCTATATATGTCTTTACGGTATAGAACACATTATTTACGATATGTTTTTTCATAAAAGAAGTACTTTTGGCTGCTAACGTATCAAAACCGATCTCTACCAGAAATAACCACTTAAACTTTTTCCATGTATGTTTATAAATCAAGTAATTTCCATAAAATGGAATTAAACTTTTCCACCATTTTTCCTGCCATGCACAGAAAATAAGACACATACAAATGGTTGTTACGGTACTCCATATAAGTCCCAGAACATTCTCCGGAGTTACCACATATTTCAGAAATAAATCAAATAGCATATCTTATGTCACCTCGCAAATCAGTTAATTATATCACATAATAACCAAAAGATATAGTTGAGGTTTTTCCAGCATAGACCAATATTCTTCAAAAACGATGAAAGAGGTGTGACAGTATATTTTCTGCCACACCTCTTCACTTTTGCATTACTGAACACAATTCAGAATTAGCTCAATACATTTTTCAATGCCCAATTCGCTACTATCAAGACAGAGATTATAATTCTTCATGTCTCCCCATTCCTGATCCGTTATGTATTTATAATGAGCCGCCCTCTTTTTATCTCGATTTTTAATATGGGCTTCTGCCTCATGCTCTGGCACCCTATGTTCATCAATGACACGTTTTATCCTGTCTTCACGATTTCCATAAATAAACACATTCAGACAGTCTGTTCTCTCACGCAGGATATAATCTGCACATCTTCCCACAATAATACAGCTACCTTTCCTGGCAACCTCTCGAATAAATTCCGTCTGATATGCATTGATTTGTTCTCTTAAAGGCATCATCTCTCTCTGGCTGGAATTCCATGCATTGTATACACCCATGCCAATGTTAAAAATGACACTTGATGTTGCATATTCGCCTTCACTTTCAATTACATCTTCAGCCAGTCCGCTACGCCTTGATACTTCTTCTAAGATTTTTTTGTCATACAGAGGGATATCCAGTTTTTCAGCAAGTGCCTGTCCAATTGTATGACCGCCACTTCCGCATTGTCTGCTGATTGTGATAATCTTATAACTCATGCTTTTCTTCTCCTTTCGCAAAAATCTTTTTCCAATAAACAGCAACGACTATAATACTGATAATGCCGGATACTCCATCCGAAAATGGTCCAGCCCATAAGATTCCTTCAACGCTTGCCATATTTCCAAGTATTACGATTGCCGGAATCAACAAAATGACTTGTCTTAAGAAGGACAGTGCTGTAGATGGTAATGCTTTTCCTACCGACTGGAAGAAAATACATATTACAAGGTTGGAACCTATCATAAAGCAGGCACATAAGTATGTGCGAACACACTTAACTGCATATTCCATATAAAGATCCGATTCCTGCCCAAATAACCCGATAATTGGTTCTGGGAAAAATTCAAATATGAAAAATGCAATTACAAGTACAAACGTACTCCAAGTGATAGCCAGCTTAAATGTCTTCTTTACACGGTCATACTGCTTATTTCCATAATTGTAGCCATAAATCGGCTGTGCGCCTATTGCAATACCAAGGGCAATCTGCGCCACAATCATACACAGTTTCATGGTAATTCCTATTACAGCTAACGGAATTTCACAACCATACTTAGATTCTTCTCCAACAGAAGCAATTACGTTATTCATAGTCATAATTACAAATACGGTCGCCATCTGTGTAATAAAACTAGGCATTCCTAATGTTGTCACCTTACTCACAATTTTTCCATTCAATGCAAAATCTTTTTTATCCAGCTTCACCGATTTGAAACCAAACAAAAGGTAAATATAATAAATAGCATTTAACGCCTGTCCAATGATAGTAGCCCACGCAGCTCCGGCAATTCCCCATGGAATAACCATTACAAACAAGTAGTCTAAAATAATATTGGCTGCACATCCAATCGGCATACCTATCATGCTTTCCTTCGGACGGCCATCCGCTCTGATCACACCCGCCAATGCATAATTTATCATGGACACTGGAAAACCTGCCACGATAATTCTGCCGTACTCAACAGCATAAGGTAAAACCTTATCCGTACTTCCAAACATATGGCACAAAGGCTCTAAGAAAATCTCAAACAATGCACACAACAAAATTCCTATTATTACAGTTAAAGTGATGCAGTTTGCTACGCCTTTTGCAGCCTTTTTATTTTCTCCTGAACCCAGCTGCAAGCTAAGAAAAGCAGACGTACCATCACTGAGCATAACTCCAAGTGCAATCTGCACCGTCATCAACGGTAAGATAATATTGGTAGCTGCATTCGCAAGATAACCAACACCTTGACCTATAAATATCTGGTCTACCATACTATAAATAGCATTTACAACTAAAGAAATACAACTTGGAATCGCAAAATGGCATAATAACTTTCCTACCGGTTCTGTTCCAAGAGGGTTCGACTTTTGAACAATTTCACTCATTTTCTTCACTCCTTGAAAATTTTTACCTCAGATATTATAAAGTCTGTTATAATAACAGGGTCAATACTTTTTACAAGGATGAAAACAGCTATATTCTTAACGACAAATTATATAAAGCTGGAAAAGAGCTTGCCAAAAATAAAATCAAGCAAATTCAGACTGAATTAGATAAAATAGAATATACTTTACGGTATCTGGATGTAAATCAGCAGTATCTCGATGCAACTGACCTATACACAAGACCTATCATTGAAAGAACCTTTGTAACTATGGATTATAATGGGGATTTAAAAGATGTACGAAACATAGAACAGACCTCTGCCAGACTCTATTCCTATGCGCAGAAAAATCATCTTTCTCCTGTTTTTCCTGCTGGTTTGATCATTCATTTTAAAAATGAAAATATCGAAAGCAAAGTATTTTTCGAAATTGTATGCAAAGACATAGATTCGGAACAAAATATTATAAAACTACCTGCCGGTGATTTTCTGTGTAAACAAATCAACCTTACACCTGAGACAGATTTGGTTGAAGCAATTCACTCTACCTTTGAATATGCAGACGATATGAATATCATCGTTTCCAATATGCTGTTAAGCAAATTCCAAATAGGTACAAAGACAAGTGAATTGCAACAAAGGATAAACAAAAAATAAGTAGAACGTTAGTTTTTTCTTTGCTATAATAGGAGCTGAATTTTATGAAGTTTTTCCAACATAGACAGATAATACGTAAAGCGAGGGAATATCATGAACCAAGATCCTTTTAAAGAATATTTAAAGCAATCAGAACCCAATAAACGAGATAAGGGATATGCTTGGCATACTGCTATTGGTTTACAGGCAGTTGATGGATTGAAACCTTCTCAGTATCTGGTAGACACTGCTATTCAAAATATTGAGGGAATAATTACAATAGATGAAGCACAAAGGTTGATGGATACTTACTATGAAGAAAACCCTAAAACATCTGATCATGACCGCACAGAAGAAGCCGATAAAGTATCCGTACGTATAGCAAAGATACTTTCTGAAAATGCATTCAGCTTTACGCCCAATGAATATATCTCTATTCATAAAAAATTGTTTGCCGGAATTTATGATCATGCCGGCAAAATTCGTGATTATAATATTACTAAGAAAGAATGGGTATTGAATGGTGCTACTGTCCTTTATGGAAGCGCTTCAGAACTTCGTGCAACATTAGATTATGATTTTTCTGAAGAAAAGAATTACAGTTATAAAGACTTGACAATGAATGAAATCATACATCATTTAGCCATATTTATTTCCAGACTTTGGCAAATCCATATTTTTAGCGAAGGAAATACCAGAACAACCGCTGTATTCTTTATTAAATATCTTAGGTCTTTGGGATTTGAAGCAACAAATGACATTTTTGCTAAAAATGCATGGTATTTTAGAAATTCACTTGTACGTGCTAATTATACCGACTTAAAAAATGGTATTCACGAAACTACAGAATTCTTGGAATTATTTTTAAGAAATTTACTTCTTGATGAAAAGAACGAATTGCATAATCGAGCAATGCATATTAATAGGCAGTTTATTCATTCTAACAAAACAGATATTAAGGAAGAAAAAGTAGACATTCAAACACAAAAAGCAGACATTGACAAGAAAAAAGTAGATATTCAAACACAAAAAGCAGACATTGCATTTTTCAAATTATATGAAAATGAACTGGTTGGATTTTCTTCAAAAACGACTATGCATATTCAGCAAATGTATGTTGTATTCGGTCTAAATACTGTTTTTGGTAGAACTGATGTGCAGCCTGTTATAGGATTAAAACCAGCAAGAATTTCTGAATTGCTTAAAATGCTATTAGATGCAAAAATTATCGAACCTGTAACAGGACAGGGCAAAGGCAAATATAAGTTTGCACCAAAAGAGGTGTGACAGTATATTTTCTGTCATACCTCTATACATTTCAAAATTACAACTTAATTCCTATCAGCAATAACCATCTATGATTGAAATAAATCTGTTCATCCTTTAAATAAGGCGAAAATCCTGTCTGCATTTCCTTCTTAAGATCTTTGTCCATCAGTTCAACAATTTCGCTTCTTACATCTGATGGCGTATCGGTTAATTCCATCCAATTTGTTAAATTGACCGGAATCTCCTTACGTTCTACTAACTTCATCTCAAAATCTTTGCCATACAAATTCAGGAACTCATCCTGGCTTAAAATTCTATTGTGGGATATATCTCTCATTTTCTCTATTTTATCATTTATCTCACGCAAATCATCCTCAGCCGCTACCATATCCCAAATAACAAGTTTTCCGCCCTTTTTCAAACCCCGCTTCATTTCGTTAAAAGGTTCTTCGCAATTTGTAAAATGATGAAAAGCGAGTCTTGTAATGACAATATCGAAGGTTTCATCTTCAAAAGGAAGATTTTCTGCAAGTCCTTCTACAAAATCTATATTTCTAATATTTTCAGTTAATGCTTTTTCACACATCAAGGGGGGCTGAACGTGGTTGTTGTGCCCCACTTCTGAGACTTTTTCGCACATCAAGGGGGGTGAACGTGGTTGTTGTGCCCCACTTCTGAAACTTTTTCGCATATCAAGGGGGGAATTGCAGATTGTTTGCCCCACTTCTGATGCTTTTTTCGTACATTAAGTGGGGCAACTATCTTTATTTACCTAAATATTTCATTTTCAAAACGTAGTGTGTGTTAGGTATCGCACGAGTCGGCTACCATTAAAATTCAATTTAACATTATTTCTTACATATCATAGAAGTTACAATACTTCTAATACAAACCCTACCACAGAAAACAAATTACATATACAATGAAAGCAAATACTTATATATAGATTCTTTTTCTTATATGCTATATATGCAACTGGTGCAAAGGCTAATATACGAAATACATTATCAAAAGGCAGCCAAAAGTGATAAAGCGAAAATAAAACAGCTATCACTATTGGCGTAAATGAATTCTGCTTTTCATAATGAAACGTTAAATATCCTCGAAAATATAATTCTTCCGTGATGGGTCCAACAAATACATTAAAAATGCCATAATATACACAAGTCAAAATTCGTATCGATTTTGGAAAAGATTTCAAATATTCATAATTTGTCCAATCAAATCCTGCGGGCAGATAACTCAGTACCGTATTTCTTGCCTCTGCCATCATGCGTTTTTCTATAGGTGTAATAACTGCTGAAAGCACCCCTGCTATCCCACAAAACACAATCGCAATCATCACCACTTTCCAGACAGCAATCTTCTCCTGTCCATTCCATGCACTTCTAAGTGAATAGGTACCATATTCTTTCTTACTTGCCCATAAAATACCACCTAATTCTATTGGCACTAGAATAATCGTAAACAATAAACAAAATAATAATAACTGTGGTATTTGGCAAATATGTCCTAATACCACATATACAACACCTAAAATTGATGTGGGGATAAAAATTCTTAGTACAAGTCCTTTTGTATCTATTCTATTCATCAAATATGTACCTCGCTATTAAAAAAGACTGATGAATGAAATTTATATTATTTGAATACCAGCAAATCTGAAATTTCTTTTCTTCCCTGCTCTCCAAAATCCGGTTCTTCCTTTTTAAAATTGTATATGAGCAGACCCTCTTTATTTCTGCTAAGTTCCATTAAAGAATCTCCAGATTTATCATATAACGCAGTTGGTGCAGTTTGATATGGAGAAATTGCATCTACCGATAATGTATATGTAACATTCTCTACAGCTCTAGTCAGGATATGTGATTTTATCAATTCATATCGTTTTTCATCATCATAGTCTGCAACATCATAAAACAGAATGATATTCAAGTCTGTATGTTCCTTATAGAGTTCCCTAAAAAATTCCGGAAACCGTACTTCAAAACATATTCTAACTCCTATTTTCAAGCCTTCTATTTCAAATACTCCATGCTCATTCCCTACACAAAAATTATCTTTGTCCCATCCCCACAAAGCTCTCTTATGATAAAACTGCTTTCCCTGGTGTGGGAAGAGAATCATTGCACTATTATAATATTGGTTATCTTCTCTTACGATTGTTCCACAGATTATATGTATATCATTCTCATCCACCAAATTTTGTAATTGCTCATACGCAACGCTTAATTCATCAAATTTAACACATGCTGCACTTTCCATATCACGGGGCGGATATCCTGTTAATGCACATTCTGGAAAAACCAGCAGCTTAACACCTTCCTGTACAGCTTGCATAACAGCATTTTTTACCGTTTCCAGATTTTGTTTTATATTACTTGTCACAGCAAACTGATATGCTCCTATTTTCATTTAAAATTCTCCTGTATACACTAAATCAATTATTACAATTCTATATCAATTTGATACTCATCATCAATAAGAATATAGTTCACTTTATAATCCTGACACAACGCCAATATCTCCGCGTTATCGCTGAGTACAGCTTGCATCGTACACCCCTCATCATCCAGTCGTGTTTCCACAACATTTGCATACTCTTTAATATCCCGAAAATGATTTTTTATGTATTTATCACTCATAACCAGGCAATAATATTTGATATTGTCCAAGTATTCTGATTCAAAGTCTTTTGCCCAATCAAAAGGAATATAGCATCCTTCTACAATCAGATTTTGCTTGTTCTCAATGGCTGTTTTTATCATTTCACAAACAATTGGCCACAAGTATGCTGTTAAATCTTTATCCTCACTCATAGGAGTAAGCGTTGTATTACCGCTGCGGATAAGTCCCATCTTTAAATGATCAATAGATAAATAAGGATATTTATATTTTTCAAGTAATTTTTGTGCAAGGGCTGTCTTGCCTGTATGAGATGCTCCTGTTATCAATACAATCATTCCTGTTTATCCTCCTCTTTTGTCAAAAATGTATGCAACCGTGCCTAATTCTCCTTAACAAAAAAACAGCAATCGATATCCTTCTTTTGTCACAATATTCACTTGCTCATCAAATGAATAGCAGAATTGGAATGGTTCTTTCATCAAACCATCATAAAACGTTCTGTATGGACTGGTTGTTCCATCCTCCAAAATATAATCTTTATTCGTGAAAAGTAATCTTTTTCCATTCCGAACACATATCGCAAATTTGATTTGTTCAGAAGGAATCTCATATATGATATTAGTCTCATAGTCGAAGGAATGCTCAACCTCATTGACCATCACATATACCTTCTTGTTGGAATCCTTTTGTTTCATAAATCCATGTTTTGCAAATGCATTATTCAGAGATTGCTGCTGATTTTTTTCTATAAATTTTCTAAACATTTTCCCTCATTATCATTTTACCGAATTAAGCAATAAATCATGATTGCCTGTTGCACATCAAGTAGATACTTTTTAAATTCATATCCGACAAAATAACTTGATTCTATTACATCCTCGGAAACTTCTTCCCCACGATAAAATGGTGGGCAAGGATTTAATATAGCCCCCTCATTTGCCATTTTCATGATGTCTACCGTAATTTGACACTCCCTAAAATCAGCAAGAACCTCTGAGGGTAAAGAATCTGTACATACAATATCTTTGCCAATAATTGCTTCCTGGATATTATTATGCGATACTATGCCATCCATTTCGTAACCATTTCCACAGCATTGTTCCAAGTCAAATCCCATAACATCAGATGCCTCTTTCCATGCTAATCCTATATTTCCTTTTCCACCACAAAATAGAAACTTGTCCTTTACAAAATGACTCCTAATCTTTGAAAGAGCATACATATCTGTAAGTATTTCGCATGGATGATTTATGTCTGTCATTGCATTAATAACTGGTACAGTTGCATATTTCGAAATTGTTTCGATTACATTTATATCTTTATGTCTAACAACTATCATATCCGCCCAATTATTCAAGTAACCAACAACATCTTTCAACGCTTCTTTTTTATCAAGTGTTTCCGTTGGAAATAGTATAGGTTGTCCGCCCAGCAAATAGATTCCTTTTTCAAAGGTAACCCTCGTTCGAATACTTGAATTAGGGAAAAATAAAACAACACTTTTCCCTTTTAAAATATCTTGTATCTGTTCAGAACCCCGTTAGTTGAAAATGATATCCGGATTTCCGTTTAGT
>CAYUKO010000114.1:0-12528 GCA_964445375.1 uncultured Roseburia sp. | reverse complement strand
GATTTGATAGGTTTTCTCTAGTTCTTCTCTACTGTATGTCTTCTCAATAATACCTATACAGAACAGGTCAGAAAAAATAGAAAGTCTTTAAAGACCTTTTCCCAAAAGGCTGCCAGTGCAGGAAACGTCAATCTGCTTTTGTCAGGAGTTTCCGGTATCGGACTTGGTGTGCTGGGAATCGGTATTCCGGATATTGTTCTTTTTACAGGACTGATGCTTAAAAGCGTATATGAGATTGCTCTAAATTACGGTTTTGATTATGAGAAAGAGGAAGAGAAACAGTTTATCCTTCTCGTTATTCAGGGCGCTGTTTCTTATGGAGAGGAACTTCATCAGATAAATGATGAACTAAATTATTTTATCGAAACAGGTCATTATACAAGAGAGCTGGTGTTAAGTGAAAGTATTGAGGCGGCAGCAGGTGGCTTATCCAAGGAACTGCTATATATGAAGTTCTTACAGGGAATTCCGATTGTCGGGGCAGCAGGCGGAGCCTATGATGTTATTTATATGAAACAGGTGGTTAACTATGCCCAATTAAAATATAAACGCCGGTTTTACAGTAAGAGAATGAGAGAATTATGATAAATACAACCTTATGCTATATCGAGAAAGATGAGCAGTATTTAATGCTTCATCGTGTGAAAAAAGTTAATGACATGAACCACGATAAATGGATTGGTGTCGGTGGAAAGTTTGAGCCGGGTGAGAGTCCGGAGGACTGTCTTCTTCGTGAAGTGAAGGAAGAGACAGGATTGACATTAAAGAAATTTGCTTATCGTGGAATTGTGACATTTGTGTCAGATAAATATGGAACAGAGTATATGCATCTTTTTACAGCAACCGACTATGAGGGTGAAATGCAGGTCTGCGACGAAGGGGAGCTTGTATGGGTTCCAAAAGCGGATATTGAGAAGCTTAATCTCTGGGAAGGGGACAAGGTATTCTTTCGCTTATTAGAAGAAAGTAAGGAGTTCTTTTCTTTGAAGCTTCGATACGAGGGAGAAACATTAGCAGAAACAGTAGTGACACGATATTAAAATGCGCATGTTGAAGCAGTGGAGTATGTTGCAAAAGTACCGCTTCTGCATGCGCAAAAATGTTTTTAACATTCTATGTTCTAATTCTTTTTCCAATATTTTTTGATATATTCATCGGCCTGCTCTTGATTCAGAGTAAACTTCTGCTTGATTTTCGAGGTTGTTTCTTCTATGGAAACCTGTAACTCCTGGCAAGTTGAAATGAGAGCTTCTATACCAAACTCTAAACCGGCTTCCATACCTTCTTGTTTATACATTTGTTCTAATTCCCATGATTTCATATAGTTAATGCCAATCTCCCTTCTTTGTTTTATACGACCTACCAGTTGGTGAATGGTGTCAATATCCTGATTCGTTACATTATCATCAATGGATCTTTCTAAATATTTTAGCATATCACGTAATTCCTGACTAGGGTTTCCCTCTGTTCCTCTGGTATATAGGAAAATTTTTGTAGCCCCGTCATTATAAGGGACAGAAGGGTCTTCGATACATTGATTTTGTATCGTATAAACCATGCGGTTTTTATCGAAAGGATCATAAGGAAGAATGACAATGATAACTACATTTTGCAGTTTGTCGTAATTAATATTGCTAGATAGCAGTTGGGTATCGATGAGTCCATGATAGTAGCGCATGCGTTTAGGGAGGCTCATTTTTTCATATTTATTGTTGGGTTCTACATCGTAGATATCAGGCATAATTTGAGCATCAATCGCATTGATACCTGGTACATTTTCTTCTTCGGAAATATCTTCTATATAAGCATCCATACGGATACCATGTCGATTCGTATCAATACCCAAAATATTTTTCTGTGGAATAATACGGACTTTACGAATGGGGCGGCCAAGAATGGTACTGAGTAAAATACGACAGAATTCTTCGCCATCTCTTTCCTGAGATAGTAATTCCTGAAATAAGAAGTCATCCATCAGATTTAGTTCGGAAAGAGGACGTCGTTTCGGACTTGTAATGGTGTTCATTTGATTTGTCATAAGTAATGATTCTCCTTTAGATAAATTGATAAAAATAGCGAAATGCTGGATGCAGATAAACTGCAAAGGATAGAGCTTCTGTAGGAAAGAAGTCTATTTGAAATAGTGTAAGAAGGAAATTCTTACAGACAAAAATACTATAACTGATTCAAAGAAGGTATGCAAGAAAATAGCATCAGTTTAAAAATATTTTAAAAAGTTGTTGACAATGGTAAATGTTGGGTATATATTAAAAACACAAATCCTACATATCCGATAGGAAATAGTAAAAAGGTAGGAAATAGGAGATGAATGCGATGAGGAAGCAAAATGTTTCAAACACGATGAATAAGAACACAAATCTGAAAAGACTAGATATCATAAAGGAGATTTTGCCATGTATGTCTATTTTGTTGACGCTGTTGTTGCAAGTTAGCATACCAGACTCTGGCAAACACCCGCAGGCGGATGTTCCGTATTTTACATATGCACTGGTTCTTGCTCTGGTGATGTGGGCAGTTACATTTGGGATTTCCTTTGTGAATAAGAATGTGCAGAAGAAGCTTGTTTTTAAGGGATACTTCATTGCAGGAGCAATATTCTTTCTAAATGTAATTAATTTATTAACCGTTAAGTTTACGTTGCTTCCGGTTTTGTACTTTCCGTCATTAGATAGAATCTTTGGTGTATTGGTAACAGACCGGCAGCTGATTATAAAATGTCTTTTGTACTCGGCAAGACTTTTGCTGGTTGGCTTCTTTTCAGGAGCTATTGTAGGAATTCTTTGTGGTATTGCGATTGGATTTAGTAAAACGGTTAGCTATTGGTTAATGCCGATTGTTCGTGTTTTAGGGCCAATACCATCTACGGCATGGATACCATTAGTACTGGTATGTTTTCCTTCCGCAGTATCAGCAAGTACTTTCCTGATAGCAGTTGCGGTCTGGTTTCCTACAACCATCATGACAAGCAGCGGCATCAGCAATGTACAGAATTCGTATTTTGAAGTATCCAGTACACTAGGAGCGAATCGATTTGCACAGATTTTCAGAGTCGGCGTTCCGGCAGCAATGCCACATATGTTTTTGGGATTATTTAATGGCACCAGTGCTTCCTTCATTACTCTGATTACAGCAGAAATGATCGGAGCCAAGTATGGAATTGGCTGGTATGTAAACTGGCAGAAGGAGTTACTGGCTTATGCGAATGTATATGCAGGATTAATTGTAATTGCAGTTGTATTTTCGATATTAACAACATTGCTGTTTAAAGTAAGAGATAAAGTTCTTTTATGGCAGAAAGGAGTCATCAAGTGGTAGGTGAATTAAATATAAAAGGTGTTACGAAACGGTTTCAAAGAGAAGGAGAAGAGGATTTAATTGCTTTAAATGGTGTGAATCTGGATATTAAAGCAGGCTCCTTTATCTCATTAATTGGACCATCCGGCTGTGGCAAGTCTACATTGCTTCGATTGATAGCAGGTTTGTCTTCCGCAGATGAAGGTGAGCTTTTGCTGGATGGAAAGAAGATAGCAGGAACAAGTCATGAAAGAGGTTTGGTTTTTCAACAGGCAACCTTATTTCCTTGGCTGAACATCTATGATAATGTGGCGTTTGGATTGCGAACAAGACATCTTTATAAAGACAATAAGGATGTGGTGCAGGATTACATCAAATTAGTAGGTCTGGAAGGCTTTGAGAAGTCATATCCGCATCAACTGTCAGGCGGTATGTGCCAAAGGGCGTCACTTGCAAGAACTCTGGTAGGAAAACCTAAGATTTTATTACTGGATGAACCGCTTGGTGCGCTGGATGCTTTTACCAGAATGAATATGCAGGATGAAATTCTAAGAATCTGGAAAGAGGAGAATATGACTATGATTATGGTAACCCATGATGTAGATGAGGCACTTTATTTGTCAGATAAGGTAGTCGTTATGTCCCCGAGACCAGCCAAAATAGAGAAAGTAATTGATATCGATATGTCAAGACCAAGAGCCAGAAGTAATCCCGATTTCCTTCAGTATCGTTCCAAAATATTAAAGATATTGAATTATGGTGGCAAGGTTGAAGAGATAGGATATTACATATAGTACGAGAAAAAGAGGTAGATTTATGAATAAGAAAATAGCAGTAAAAATGGCAACCATATTTTTTCTTTTGACCGTAGCAATGGCCGGCTGCGGGAACAAAGAAGAAGTAAAGGATGAAGATTATACACTGAAAATTGGCTATGGCACAGTTTTATGTCAGGCACCGTTACAGATTGCGATTGAAAAAGGCCTTTTTGAAGAAGAAGGACTGAATTATGAAATCGTTAAGCTGGATGGTTTGGTAACAGAATATGTTGGTTCCGGTCAGGTAGATGCTTCGTATGGTTTGGTCAGTAAATTTATTCAACCCATTGATAATGGCTTAAATATTGTAATGACTTCAGGACTTCATACCGGTTGTATCAAGCTGCTGGTAAAGGAAGATTCCGGAATTGAGCAGGTGGCTGACTTAAAAGGCAAAACTGTTGGTGTAAATGGGTTGGCAGAGGCTCCTTGCGTAATGTTAAAAAGAGCTCTTTATTCAGCTGGCGTGAATGTGACACCGGATAATCTGGAAGTAAATTTTGTTGTTTATAGTAATTCAGATCTTGCGATGGCTTTGGACAGTGGAGCCGTAGATGCCATTTGCCTGGTTGATCCGGCGGCAACTGTTGCAGCAAACAGCTATGGATATCAGATAATTCTGGATACGGCAACAGATCCGGCTTATGCAGACGAGTATTGCTGTGCAACCTTTGTAACCAGGGAAGTAGCAGAAAAGTATCCCGAAGTAGCAGCAAAATATACAAGAGCAGTCATGAAAGCATCGGCATGGGTGGACGCCAATCCGCAGGAAACCGCACAGTTTCTGATTGAAAAAGAGTATCTGTCCGGTAATGCGGAGATATTTGGTAACATTTTAGCAAGTTATGAATTCACACCTTCTGTACAGGGGGGCTATGAGGCAGTTGCAAACAATGTAAAAGAATTTGTACAGATTGGATTGTTAAAAGAAAGTACAGATGTAGATGCTTTCATTGAAAAGTCATTTGTATTTTTAGATGGAGTAGAAGAGACTTATTAAGCTCGGAGGGTACTTGGTATGCATGAATCATTTAAAATAAGAGATGGAATCTGGCAGGTGCAGGAGGCAAAAGGCGTATATTTTACCATTATTCAGGGTAAAAACAAGGCAATTGTAATGGATACCGGTTATGGCATTGCAGATAACAGAGCATATGTGGAGAAACACATAAAGGTTCCATATATCGTTATGAACAGCCATGGACATCCGGACCATACGCAGGGAAACCACCAGTTTGATGAAGTGTATATACATCCGTTAGATTTGCCGGCATATGAAACCAGCAATACAGTGGAATGGCGTACCAGTACCTATGAGCGGCTGATGCAGCCCAATGGTCTTTCACAAGAAGGAAAAGAAGCGTTCATCAAGATTCCACCAATGAAAATGAAAACACTGGCATCTGACAGCGTATTTGATTTGGGAGGACTTACGGTTCGTGTAGTAGATTTACCGGGGCATACCAGGGGAACGATTGGACTTTTGGTAGAAGAAGAACGGCTTTTGCTTGCAGGGGATGCATTCAGTCAGGATATGTGGATGTTTGCAGATAACCATGATACGTTGGAAAACTTGGAGAAAACACTTACGAAGGCATTAAGTCTGCCATTTGACACCTATTTATGCGGACACAGTATTCAAGAGATTAAGAGAGAATTCCTATATGAGGTAAGAAATAATGTCAGAACCAAAGCGATAGACTGGGATTCCTATGAAGTCATTCTTGGTAAAGAAATCTATAAGATTCGATATACCGGCGAATATGGAACTTCCCTGATTGCAATTCCTATTCAGGAAGCGCTTTCCATCAAGGAAAAAGAAGAACGCGGATTTCAGACAATGCTTCTTCACGGCGCAGATGGCAGACAGGTAGAGGATTCCCATGGTTCTATCCTGCCACCGATTTACCAGACAAGTGCTTATGCGCATGAAAGTGCAGAGAGTATTGCAGATGTTTTTGGAAAAAGAAAAGCAGGTTTTAACTATACGAGAATCAGTAATCCTACCATTGCAGCATTCGAAGAGCGCATGACGCAGTTAGAGCATGGAATTGGATCGGTTGCATGTGCATCCGGCATGGCTGCGATTACCTATGCATTGCTTAATATATTGAAGGCTGGTGATGAGTTTATTGCCAGTGCGGGTTTGTATGGTGGAACCATCAATCTATTTAACGGGTTTTCACAGTTTGACATTAAAGTGCGTTATGTGGAACCAAATAACTGGGAACAACTGGAGGGCGCAATCAATGAGCGCACGAAGCTCATATTTACAGAAACGGTGGGAAATCCCGGCTTAATCGTAACAGATATCAGAAAAATGGCAAAAATCGCACATGCACACAACCTCCCTCTTATTGTTGATAACACGATGGCATCATCATTCTTAGTAAGACCGCTTGAAATAGGTGCAGATGTGGTAATTAATTCTACTTCAAAATATGTAAATGGCACAGGAAACAGCATCAGTGGTGTGGTAACAGATGGAGGAACCTATGCATGGAGCGAAGAACGTTTTCCGCAGATAAACCCTTTTCTTGCACAGGGACAGAGATGTTATCTTGCAAAGCTTCGCAGTGATATGCTGTGTAACCATGGCGGCTGCCTGGCACCGCAGAATGCCTTTCAGAATCTGGTAGGTATGGAGACTTTAGGATTACGTTTGGAGAGAGAATGCAGTAATGCATTGGCACTTGCTAGACATTTATCCAAAGTACCGGGAATGATAGTAAATTATCCGGGACTGGAAACAAATGAAAGTCATGAAATCGCAAAAGCACAACTAAAGAATGGATACGGTACGATTCTTACTATCAGAGTAGGGTCATGGGATAAGGCATTTGCTTTTATGAATGCGCTGAAGCTGTCATTTATCGTTTCTAATATTGGCGATATCAGGACGCTGGTAGTTCATCCGGCTTCGACCATGGCATTAAACAGCACACAGCAGGAGCGAGAAGATGCAGGTGTGTTTGATGACTTGATCAGAGTCAGTGTGGGAATTGAAGATATTAGTGATTTAATTGCGGATTTTGACCGTGCAATACATAGTATAAGATAAAGAAAAAACATGCGTATCAAAGAGAGTACGCGGATAGGATTGGTTATGAGAGAAAATAAGAAAAAAGATGGAAAGATTCTTTCCGTATTATATGTTATATTGTCTGTTTTATTAATGGTTGGTCCAAAGAGTATTTTTGCTGTTTGCAAGGTGGAAGAAAAGCCGATGAAGTGCTATTGGAGTACACAGGCAATCCTTGCACTGGCAGTTATTCTTCTGGTAATTGCGGTTCTATTTTTCATTGCTGATTCCGCACAGACGAAAACCATGTTAAGTGTAGTAACCATTGCGACAGCCGCTATGGTCATCCTGATTCCTGCAAAGCTGATTGGCGGATGCGGAAAAATGACAATGGCATGCCGAATCCTGACTTTTCCGGCATTCTATGTAATTGGAATAGTCTTTATTCTGAGTGCCATAGCAGAAATGATTTTTGTACAGAAAGAAAAGGCTCAGATTGCAGGACAGGAGTCAGATGATGAAAGCAGATAAGATAGGAAGCTTGTACAGAATAGCTCTTCGCAATTTACGCTACCAGAGCTTTAAGACAGCAATATTGTTTGTGCTGATTTTTACCATGACGGTAGCTTTGTGTTCCAGTAAGCTGTTGATTGCCAGCATGGAAGCCGGTATGCAGAAGACTTGCGAGAAGATAGGCGCAGATCTGATTATCGTACCGGATCAGTATGTTGATACAGTACAGAATGCTCTTTTTGAAGGAAAAGCATGCACGGTTAACTTTTCTAAGGAATGGGTGGAACGTGTCAAAGAAATAGAAGGAATAGAAACCATAAGCTATCAGCTGTTTCTGGCGACTTTGACTGCTGGCTGTTGTGATGGTGAGAATCAGTTGATTGCAATTGAGCCGGAATCTGATTTTGTTGTCAGGGTATGGTTGGAAAAGGAAGGAAAAGCATCATTAAAGGATGGAGAGATTATTGTAGGCAGTGCATTAGGTAAAGAGGAAGGAGAAACTGTTCGTTATTATGGGCGGGAATTTCTGATTAAGGATGTATTGGAAGAAACCGGCATGGGATATGATAACAGTGCCTTTATTACTTATCAGGATGCTTATGATATTGCGGCAGACCCCATGTATGTAGGAACGTTTCCTTTTTCGGCAGATGAAGAGAGTGTATCAAGTATTTTGATAAAGGTAAAGGATGGGTATTCCTCTTCGGAAATAGAAGAAAATATAAAGGCAGCCTACGGACAGGACGAAATAGCGGTTTATTCCGCAGGAGAGCTTACAGAAGTGCTGGCAAAGCAATTTGAGGCTTATCGAATCTATGGAACCTGGTTTGAATGGATTTTTATTACCATGGCGGCTATTAGCATCCTTGCTGTTTATATGGTGAATATCAGTCAGAGATATCGTGAATTTGCTTGTATGTCTTCCATAGGATTTACTTTTCGGCAAATTATGATTCTGTTATTGGAAGAACTTGCAGTTAATGTACTTCTGGCAGGAATGGGGGGATTTATCGTAACAATAGGTCTGTTTGGTCTCTTTCGACTGGCGATTCATAACGTAGTATCGATTCCTTTCTTACTGCCTGACATGCGTCAGATTCTGGTGATAGGTTTTGGTGTGATTATGTTGAATCTGATTGTCAGTATGATTGCTTATGTATATGTGATCTTACGATTAAGAAACACAGAAATAGCCTTGCTTGTAAAGGAGGAGAATTAGTGCAGCTGGAACTGAAAAATATCAAAAAAGACTTTGTATCCAAAAGCGGCCGTCATCATAAGTGCCTGGAGAATATGAATCTTGTGATAGAATCCGGCGAGCTTCATTTGCTCTATGGGGCATCCGGCAATGGAAAAACGACGCTTTTAAATATCATGACAGGAATGCTTCGACCATCAGCCGGACAGGTTTTATTAAATGGAAAGGAAATACAAAGCATGAAAGAGCACGAGCTTGCTCAGTTACGGCGAAAATGCTTTGGATATGCGATGCAGAATGCATCACTTCTTGCTTCGCTTACGGTTTATGAGAATATCGCTTTGCCCATGAGCTTTTTGACCAAAAGAGAATCAGCAGTCATAGAAGAGCAGTTAAAAAAAGCAGGGCTGTGGAAAGTAAGGGATTCTTACCCATCAGAGCTTTCGGGGGGAGAATATCGCAGATGTACGATATTAAGAGCACTGATCAATCAGCCTGATTTTTTATTTGCAGATGAACCAACAGCCAATTTAGATGATGAAAATGCAGAAATTATTATAGAAATGCTGAACGAATTAAGGAAAAAGGGAACTGCAGTCATTGTGGCAACGCATGATAAACGATTTATGGAGAAAGGACATTCTGGTATTGTAAGTAGATTCTTAGTAGCACCTGTGCTAGAATAAGCAAGAAAACAACGGGAATTTACGGAGGGAAAGATATGTTGATTCGAAGAGCCACAGAACAGGATATGGATGGTATTAACAAGCTGCTTTGTCAGGTATTGATGGTACATCATCATGGAAGACCTGATTTGTTCAAGGCAGGCCGCAAGAAGTATAATGACGAAGAATTAAAGGCATTGATTCATAATGATGAGAAGCCGATTTTTGTAGCTGTAAATGAGGAAGAAGTAGTGATGGGTTATGCATTCTGCGTATTTCAGCAGCATGTAAATGACAATATCCTTACGGATGTTAAGACTCTTTACATAGATGACCTTTGTGTGGATGAGAATATTAGAGGACAACATATCGGAAAATCTCTTTATGAATATGTCGTTCAATTTGCTACTAAGCAGAACTGCTATAACGTGACCTTGAATGTCTGGGCGTTAAATGAAAGCGCGAAGAAGTTCTATGAAGCATGTGGATTAGTGCCGCAAAAAATCGGAATGGAAAAGATATTATAATCTTCTTCTCTTCCAAAGCCTGTTAATCCACTCACCGGTAAACAGCCGTCCAAACCATTTTGCCGTCCATGGATTTCCAAGAAGACATAGTAAGACTATGGATAAGGCAAAGGCAAGAAGCAGATTTTGAGCTTCGCTGTAGCAGAAAATCTCATTTTTCTTGGCAAGTTTCACAAAAAATCCATGCAGTAAGAAGACGGAAAGCGTATGCTGTCCAAGCACAGAAATATATGGAATCTTTTTGGATGGCATGACTGCTAACAAAAAGGCAATCCATGCAAAGCTGACAACGATTAAAAAGAGCTTCACAACAGGTTCATAATCCGCCTTTTCATAAGAATAGGACGCATAGAGCACCTTTCTTGTGATTTCAGGATTCTTGATAATATAGACACAAGCAAATGCAAGGAATAATCCAAGTACAGCAATCAGCCACACACTATGTTGTGGCTTTTTTGGATTCCCCTGTTTTTTCCAGAGATGAGCCGTATAATGTCCAATGATAAAAAAGGGCAGAAAGCTGAAAAAACGTGCAAGGGATGCATAATAGCCAAGGGATGTGTCAAGACCTGCAAGAATAGCAAGTGCAAGGCTTATCAATGCCATGACAATTCCTGATGTTGGCTGTATACCATCAAAAAGCGGAAGTAACAGATAACAGAATATTGTTACAAGCAGATACCATAAAAGCCAATAAGGCGTACCGAATTTGATAGCAATTCCTTCCTCACCTTTTATGACAATAGTGTCAAAAAACTGATACAAAATCTGGAAAAGAATATAAGGATAAATCAGATTCAGCACAATCTTTCTACGGTCAAAACGTGCAAAAAAGCCTGTCAGAAAGAGAAAAGCAGGCATGTGGAACGAATAAATAATTTTATATAAGGCGGAGGCAAAATCTCCCTGAAACAATTCGATAAAGTGTCCCAAAAGCACGCAGAATATCAATAAAAATCGAATATTGTCCATTTTGTAATCTCTTTGCCGCATCGCATCTGCCTCCCTGAATAAAAATGCCACACAAACTATAACACAAGAAAAAAGACGAGGCAAGTTAAGTATTTTTGGATGCCATTGTGTTATACTGAAATACAAAAAGGAGTGGTGTAAGAATGTATCTGGTATCTGCATATTTTGATGATAAGACAAGTAACAAAATACAAAAATATATCAATCACGTAGCAGAAAAGACGGGTAATCATTTCATGACGCAGAATCAGGTGCCGCCTCATATGACCATTTCTTCGATTGAAGCAAGGAATGTGGAATTGCTGGTGCCACATGTGGCAAAGCTGGAGGAATCTTTACGGCAGGGAACCATATCATTTGTTTCTGTTGGAATGCTGTTTCCGTATGTTATTTATATGACTCCGGTATTAAACGAATATTTACAATGGTTATCTCAGCAAATATATGATATAATTCCGAAAGATGACGAAATTATCGTCAGCAAATATTATAAACCTATGCAATGGCTGCCACATGTTACTTTGGGAAAGAAGCTGTCCAAAGAGCAGATGCAGACGGCATTTAACGTTATGCAGGAAGGTTTCGTGCCATTTGAGGGGAGAATTACATCTATCGGACTTGCCAAAACCAATCCGCATATCGATGTGATGAAGTATCAATTAATGAATGAGATAGGAGAGACAAAAGATGAGAGAGTCAACATGGTTGAAGAAGTACGAAGAGGAAGTATCAGGTAAAAGAAACAAGAGTATGGAGAGCAAGAAAATCATATTTATCATTATACCTGTTATGATGTTGGTATTTATGGGGTTAGCTATGATGAATGGAGGCAGCGCTGATGTGGAAGCCACGAATGCGATGATGCCTATGATAGCTGTCTTTGCTGCAATTATGGTCTTTGTATTGATTATGGTAAGCATAGGAAAGAAAAAGGATGTTACCAAGACAACACGCGATAATGTAAATGCTTTACTTAGAAATGATGCAGAGGTAGAAGCATTTGACCAGCAGATGAGCCAGGCACCATTAAGAGAAGTAAAAATCAATGACACCAGTAAGGTATTTATGACACAGGATTATGTAGGCACAAGCAGCATCGCTATGGGCGATTTAACATATTTCTTTGTACGTAGAGAAGACATTGCGTATTATAGATCTTCAAAGACAAAGAGTACAACGGCAAACCCATTAAAGGCAGCATATTTCTATGATATCTGCGATATGAATAAAAAGAAAATGATCGGTGGCCTTGCAGACACCAGAGAACAATTTGAAGAACTTGTAGGACTGTTAAAAGAGGCACAGCCAGCAGTTCAGGAGATGTAAAAATAACCCAACACACCTTTCTATGAGGATGTGTTGGGTTATATCTAATTAAGATTATAATAATCTAGATTTGATAAAACATGTGAAATGAAAGTGATAAAGCAGATTTAATATGTGAAGGGGCTGTGAAAAAAGCACTCAGCGCAAAAGCAGTCCCTAGCTAATAATCGAG
>CAYUKO010000113.1:0-12613 GCA_964445375.1 uncultured Roseburia sp. | reverse complement strand
TAGGAGGTACTTCTTCTGCGCTTTGGGGAAGTGTAGTAGCGAAAAAATCAAATAAAATTAAGAAATATAAAGAAATTATATTTGATTTTTTTAGGATAAGGCAACCAATTCCGTATTATATCATGGTATCGTTTTTTATTATGATATTGTTTGGGGCTTCTTTATTTACTGGGAATGTACTGGAAGGTGTTATGTGGTATACGTTTCCTAGTTGTTTTGTTATAGCGCTTTTATTTGGTGGAATAGAAGAAATCGGATGGAGATATACATTTCAACCAATGTTGGAGAAGCGTATACCCTATGAAATAGCATCTGTTTTGACGTTTTTATCATGGGGATTATGGCATTATATGTATTTTTATATAACAGATTCAATTGCGGGAATGCAGCATGTTTCCTTTTTGTTTGGATTGTTGGTAAGTTGCTTTGTTTTGGGGGCAATCTATCGTATTACGCATAGTTTGTGGTTATGTGTATTGTATCATTGTTTGATTAATACTTTTTCACAGACATTAGTATCAGGAGGATATGTTAGTGGTTTGCTATGTATTGTGGTAGCTGTTATGATAGTAAGATGGAATGAACATACTTGGAGAAAGAGGAGATATGTATGACATTTGGAGAAAGATTATACAAATTACGACAGCAGGCAAATTTATCACAGGAAGAGTTTGCCGAGATTATGGATGTTTCCAGACAGTCTATTTCAAAGTGGGAAAATGACAAAGCGTATCCGGAAATGACACGTTTGGTTTATATGAGTGATTTTTTTCAGGTTTCATTAGATTATCTTATGCGTGGTGTTGAGGCAGAGGAGCAGAAAAATTCTAAGGCTGATGAAAAAATGGAATATAAAGCCAAAAGTTTAATAATGATATGGAATACATTTATAACAAATTTGACAGGAATGCAAAAGGTAATGTTTATAGGATTTTATATTCTTTTGAGTGTATTTCTAATTTGCATGATAGTGGCATTTTTTTATGGAATGGGTAATGTGATTGGACACGTTATGTATGATATTACGCATTAACCCTAGGATGTAGTGTTGCAACCAGCTGTTTACGTATGTGCAACCGACAATTGATAGCAATTTGTAACATTGGAAAGTATCATTTATCTATCATAATTTCATGGAGGCGAATGATATGGATAAGAAGATTTTCAAAAAATTAAAGGCATGGTGGTTGCAGTGTTCAGAAAAAGAAAAGAAGCTGATGAAGAAAACATTCTTTGGAATTTTATGTGTTGTTGCAATGCGTTATATGTATGAAGTCGGTAAGTTTATAGGAGAAATGTTATATTATATTGGCTTATAGAAAAGGTGGGGAATAATAATGGAACAATTATCAGTTACAAAATTACAAAGTAATATTTATCGAATACAAGAAAACAGCAGTTTTATGAATGTGGACTCTTATCTTGTATGTGGAGAAGAAAAAGCAGTGGTCATTGATGGACTCGGCATTGCAGAAGGACTTTATGAGTGTGCCAAGAAGTTAACAGATAAGCCGTTGTGTATGATTGTTACGCATGGTCATCCAGATCATTGTGGAAAAGGAATGCAGGAATTTATGGAAGCTGGATGTGATATTTATCTTTCTTTCAAAGATATGTATATGGTAAAAGAGATGTATGGAGACAAGCTAAATACAGAGCAGTTTCATGATATAGAAAATGGCAAACGCTTTGATTTAGGAGGTGTTTCGTTAGAAGCAATTGCATTGCCAGGACATACAAATGGTAGTATGTTACTATACATGGAAAGAGAAAAGCTTTTGTTTAGTTCAGATGCAATTGGTTCCGGTGGGCTTTGGATGCAGCTGAAAGAGAGCCGGCCATTAACAGAATATCTTGAGTCATTACATAAGCTGAAAAAAATGCTGGAAGAGAATTTGCCGGTAAAGATTTATCCAGGCCATTCCTGGCAAATCGAACCTTATAAAGAGGAGGGGCAGGATTACTTAGACTTGGAATACCTTAAGGAGCTTATCTTGCTGACAAGCGATATTATCGAAGGAAGAGTGGTTGGTGAAAAGGTAGAAATTCCTATGGATATCATGAAAGGTATCGATATTCGAAGTGCGAAAGGCAGATGTGTCACAGATTATTGTTATGATGCAGAGCATATTTTCAGAAAGGATTGACAGTTAACATATGGAGAATAAAAGAGTCCGTATCGTAGACATTGCGGAAGAATTAGGTGTTAGCACGGCAACGGTGTCTAATGTCATTCATGGTAAGACCAAAAAGATTTCTGCGGAAACGGTACAAAGAGTGCAACAGTTATTGGAAGAACGCCAGTATATTCCGAGTATGGCTGGTATTCTTCTGGCGCAGAATGACTCCCGTATTATCGGTGTTGTAATTAATAACCATGAAAAATATGAGGGACATGTATTAGAAGACCCATTTGTTGCATCTTCTTTGAATCATCTATCCGTGGAGATTGAGAAGGCTGGATATTTCATGATGATAAAAACAACAACGGATTTAGCGGATATTGTAAAGTTTGCATCTATGTGGAATCTGGAAGGCATGATTATTATTGGCTTTTGTGAGAATGAATATGATAAGCTTCGGAAGTTTATGCGAGTGCCATTTGTCGTTTATGATGGATATTTTGAAAATGAAGGACGGGTTTGCAATCTGACAATAGACAATTATCATGGTGGAATGCAGGTGGGCAAGTATTTTAAGGAGCTTGGTCATCAAAAGGCACTTTATCTTTCGGATAACGAAATTTGTGTGGATTTGGAACGATATCAGGGATTTTGTGCCGGATTTGGAGTGCAGAAAACAGATTCTTGGTTGATTCCTATGCAGAAAAATGATAGACATCAATTTTATGAGGAACATCTCGCAGAAGTGGAGAAGTACACAGCTGTTTTTGCGGCATCTGATTTCTACGCAATTGATTTCATGCGTTTTTTACAAGGAAAGGGAATCCGTGTGCCAGAAGATATATCGATTGCTGGATTTGATGACAATCCAATCTGTGAGCAGGTAGTTCCAAGTCTGACATCGGTCAGACAGGATGCCGGGGAGCGTGCTAAGACGGCGCTTTCTATGTTGAGTTCGTTAAAAAAGGGCGAGCAGATAGAGCATCAAAAGGAGTTGGCAGTGTCACTTGTAATGAGAAGCAGTACAGCAGAATGTACAAAAAAGTGATGATATTTTTATAATGGGTTACGCGTTTAACCTCTTGTCAATTCATGATTCCTTTTCTAAAATATAGGAAGACGTCTAAGAAAGGGAGTTAAGATGAAACAAGAAAATAATTTTTTAAAAACCGTTTGTAATATTGCAATTCCAGTTGCTCTTCAATGTATGCTGCAATCTTCCTTTAGTATGGTAGATCAGATTATGATAGGACAGCTTGGAAGTGTAAGTATTGCTGCAGTAGGCTTAGCTGGGAAATTTTCCTCTATCTTTTCGGTAGTGGTAGCAGCGATTGCTACTGTTGCAGGAATTATGATTGCACAGTACATGGGAAAGCAGGAAAGGGAAGAAGTAGATAAAAGTTTTTCCGTGAATCTAATAGCAGCCATTGCACTTGCCGTTATTTTTACGGTATTGTGTGTATTTTTTCCACAAAAGATAATAGGTATCTATACAGAGGATGTTCAGACATGTGAAGTTGCAGCATCTTATTTAAGAATTATAGCGATTACATTTTTACCAATGGCAGGTGCATCCTTGCTGTCAACGATGCTGCGATGCATGGAAAAGGCATCTTTGCCTCTATATGCCAGTATAGTAGCTGCTGTTATTAATACAGTATTGAACTATGTACTTATCTTTGGAAAGTTTGGATTTGCCCAAATGGGAGTAGAGGGTGCTGCGATTGCAACGGCAATCTCTCAAATCGCAAATCTTTTATTTATGTTTATTGCTTTTGTATGGTGTTATCGAAAGGAATGCAGGACATTCCGTTTTTCAACAAAGCTTGGAAAAGAGGGTTATAGACAGTATTTTGTGATGTTGCTGCCTATTTTGGTTACAGAATTCTTATGGAGTCTGGGTGAAAATGTATATGCATCTATCTATGGACACATGGGAACAGAGGCTTGTGCGGCGATGACATTAACAAATCCGATTCAGGGATTAATGATAGGAGCATTAAGCGGAGTATCGCAGGCGGCAGGTATTTTGATTGGAAAGTCACTAGGAAAAGAAGATTACGAAGAAGCATATCAGAATGCGAAAAAATTAGTACGTTATGGATGTGTAGGAGCGCTGATTTTATCTGTGGCGCTGTTAATATTAAGAAATTTATATGTAGATATTTATGCAGTAGAGGATTCCGTAAAGAATACAGCAGCGAATGTTTTGGTTGCCTTTGCGTTGATTTCGCCGGTAAAGGTCTTAAATATGATTCTTGGCGGTGGTATTATAAGAAGTGGAGGCAAAACCAAGCTTGTTATGTGGATTGACTTGACTGGAACATGGATTTTTGGAGTGCCACTGGGATTTATTTCGGCGTTTGTCTTAGGATTATCCATTCCATATGTATATTTTATTCTGTCATTGGAGGAAGTCATAAGATTGGCTATTTCAGTGGTAGTTTTCCGACGAAAATCATGGATGCAGAGCCTGGAGATGTAGTATAATGTCGATAGACATTATACAGCGCAAAGGAGAGCATCTATGGAAGAACAAATGACTAACAACAAGAAGGATATAAAACGTGGAGCAAACAAAGTGGCGTTTGGGTTGATTTTATATACGATTATATTGTATGGAGTGGTATTATTTCATTATATAATTTCATCCATTTTAGCTTATGTCATTTTCTGGGAGGACGAAGCATTACAGAATCAGGCTTTGGAGATTTTGGATACTAACCTGTTAGAAAGCGGCGGATCTTCCATTTTAGCAGTTATTTTAGGATGTATCCTCTTGTTCATTTGTTTTTACAAGGATATCACTGTAAAGACGCTTTTTCGGAGAGCGGGTGGGAAAAAGATGAAAGCAGTGACCTTTATTCAGTTCGTATGTATTTTCATGCTTGGTCAATTAGTCTTTACATTCGCAAGCGTATTGTTGGAATGTGGATTAAATATACTTGGCTATTCCGCGATGGCAAGTCTGGAATCAGCGACATCCGTTAGTACTACGGTATCTATGTTTTTGTATGCCTCTTTTATAGGACCAATTGCTGAGGAAATTGTATATCGAGGATTTGTACTGCGATGCCTTGAAAAATATGGAAAGCTGGCTGCGCTGATTGTATCATCCGTTCTTTTTGGCATCATGCATGCAAATCTCCCTCAAGGAATATTTGCGTTTGGTGTTGGACTTATTTTAGGATACGTGGCATTGGAATATTCAATTGGATGGTCTATTGCACTACATATTTTTAATAATTTTGTTTTTAGTGATTTATTAGGAAAAGCAGTAGCAGGATTGAGTGAAAATATGCAGACTGTCATATTGTATGGAATAGAGTTTGCCTTAGCAATTCCGGCGGTTGTGATTTTGTGGAAGAAACGAGATACCATTAAGCGGTTTTGCAAGGAGAATAAACCGGAAAAAAAGACATATCAATATATTTTTCTATCTATTGGAATGATTATTTTTATGATCGTGAATCTGGGATTGGCTATTTGGAGTCTGGAAAAGATATAAAATAATTATTAAACCAAGTTAATTTTTTTAATAAAAATGTAACAGTTGTGTACATTTTTATTAAATCATATGTTATTATTATTGCCGTTCCCATATATTTCCACGTATATGGAAAACGTGTAGTAATGTTTTTACTACTACGAATCAAAGAAAGGACGGAATAGATATGACAGAAAAGACATTTTTTAAGTGGAAGTCAGTTGCTGCATTCGTAATGGCAATCATGGTTGCTGTTACAACTATGGTTCTTTTCCCAGACACTTGTCGTGCTGAGGATTACAGTGCTGTGGTTACGCTGGCAAATGACAAAAACAGCGACATTTATGTTGAGGTGACAAGACATAGTGGCGGAAATCATGACTGGCAGGAGTATGGTTATTTGATTAAGAATAACGGTAGTCAGGCAGTAAGTGGAGTAACAATTACAGTACCTGCGAATGGTTCTGTTACCAGCTTTAAGTGCTGGGGAATCTCTGCAAAGTATAGTAATGGAAATATCATTATTTCTTATACAAAGACTTTGAATCCTGGAGAGAGCTTTACTTGTACCAGTGATCAGAAATTCGGATATAGTGGAGGCGGATTACTTTCTACTCCAATCGTAACAGCCGGTGCAGATGCGACTTCGGCATCCGGATTAAAGTATAGCGTCACAGGTTCTGTTAAGAATCTGGCTTATAGTGAAACCCCTGTTGGAAAGCATGGCGCATTATCGGTAAAGAAGGTAGACGATTATGCAGCTCCTACTATTGTGGATGAAAATGGTAATGCTGTTCAGCTTAGAACAGCCAGCACACATGGTGTTCAGTGGTTTCCTGCTTATGTGAATAAAGAGGGATTTCAGAGTTTGCGTGATGAATGGGGATTAAATGCCGTTCGTCTTGCCATATATCCAAGAGAAGGTGGTTATCTGCAAGGTAATCAGAGCTTAATGGACAGCAAGATTGTAGAAGGCGTGGAAGCTGCCAAAGAGCTTGGTATGTATATCATTATTGACTGGCATGTTCTGGCTTATAATCCAAATGAAGATATGGATGCAGCTAAGACCTTTTTCAAGAAATATGCTACAAAATATAAGGATTATGATAACGTAATCTTTGAAATTTGCAATGAGCCGACAGGTACGCCTTGGTATAATGGAAGTGGAAATGACAGCATTATCATCTGTGGAACCAATGACTGGTCCAAGAGAGTAGATGAAGTAGCTGCAAAGCCGTTAAAGAATGACGGTTTTGAAAATATCATGTACAGCATTCATTTCTATGCAGCTACACATTATGACAATATCAAGAATAATTTTAAATCTGCTATTGCAAGCGGAACCCCTGTATTTGCAACAGAATTTGGAGTATGTGATGCATCAGGAAATGGCGGATATGATTTATCAAATGCTGATGACTGGATGAGTCTATTTGAAGAAAATAACGTAAGTTATGCTTGTTGGAGTTTATGTAACAAGGCAGAATCGGCATCTTATCTTGATTCTTCCTGCTCTAAGACAAGCGGATGGACTGCTTCTGATTTAACAGAAACAGGCGTATGGCTGATTAATACTAGTCGTACATTAGAAGAGAAAGAAGGAAGTAATTCTGGTACTGTAGTAACACCAAGTGAGCCGGAAGAACCAGAGATAGAGGAATCAACGGAAGTTGAAGAATCGACAGAAACTCCGGAAGAGCCGGAAACAGAAGAGGCATCTGGTGAGGAAGAATCCACAACACCGGAAAGTTCAGAAAATGTTTCAACAGACGGATGTACAGCAACCATCAATATTTCCAGTGAATGGGATAGTGGATTGACTGCTAATGGTACGATTATAAATAATTGTAATAACAATATGTCTGGCTGGACTGTTGAATTTGACTTTGCAGGCGAGATTACGAATATCTGGTGTGCAAAGCTGGTAAGTCATTCAGGTAATCATTATGTAATAGAAGCAGAGGATTATAATAAGAATGTGAATGCTAAAGGACAGGTTACATTTGGATTCAATGCAACCAAAACAACAGGACAGAAGGTGTCTATTACAAACGTAACAGTAAAATAATTTTATGAAGAAAAATCAATCTCAAGTTGGACATAGAGGAAAAAAATGACACAGAAAGAGTATAGAGAAGAATACGTAACCGTGAATGGAATAGAGCAATATCTATTGCATTATCCACAGGAGAATAAACCCGTTCTGCTCTTTTTACATGGAGGTCCGGGTGGAGCAGAACACTTATTAGCGCATTATTTGAATCCGCATTTTCGAGAAATCGTAACACAGGTTCACTGGGATCAGCGCGGGGCAGGGAAGACGTTAGCGAGAAATAAACAAAATGGACTTCCTCAGTCAATAGAACAGATGGTAGAGGACTTACATCAGGTAGTGGGACATCTGCAAAAGGTTTATCATACACAGAAAGTCATTTTACTCGGCCACTCCTTTGGTTCCATTATAGGAAGTTTATATACGTTGCAGCATCCGGAGAATGTTTTAGCCTATATTGGTTCTGGTCAGGTTGTCAATATGATGGAGAATGAAAGACAGGGTTATCTGCTTGCTAAGGAGAATGCCCAAAAGGCGGGGAATCAAAAGCAAATTCGAATGTTAGAGGAATTAGAAGGATATCCGCCAAAAGATAAAGATCTTATGCTGAAGCAGCTTCCTAAAGTGCGCAAGTTAAGTCCAAGGAATCCGGCAGAGTTAAGTGCAGGAAAGCAGTTTAGAATCATACGCCAAAGTCCATGTTTTCATTTGTCAGATATTAGTAGCCTGCTTAAAGCGAATAAGGCAAACAGGCAACTACTTTATGAGTTACTTGATTTTGATTTGAGAAGTTATTCGAAGCAATATGAAGCACCGATGCATTACATATCAGGAGAGTTTGATCACACAACACCAGCATCCATAACGCAGAAGTATTTTGAGGAATTGAAAGCGCCGCAAAAGTCATGTGTTGTTTTACAAGATGCAGGTCATAATATGATGTATGAACAGCCACAAGAATATGTGAAGGTGTTGCGAAATATCGTAGAAGGTTTGTAAATAAGAAAATGTTAGAAAGCTATAGGGCAGGAGAGAGTCTGTTCTATAGCTTTTTACATTTCTGGTTCTTGACATATATAGATTATCTACATATAATCATATATAGATAATCTATATAAGGAGGGATAATATGGCAATAGAAAAGAGCCTGATATCAGGTAGTACATCCATGCTACTTTTGAGACTTCTGGAAGACAAGGATATGTACGGTTATGAGATGATTGAAGCATTGGAACAGAAGTCAAATAATGTGTTCAGTATGAAAGCTGGAACGCTGTATCCATTGCTTCATTTATTGGAGGACAAGGAATATCTGACTTCATATGAGAAGGAGGCAAATGGAAAGACAAGAAAATACTATCATCTGACCAGAGAAGGGAAGAAGTATTTAAAAGCCAAGAAAGAGGAATGGCAGGAATTCTCAACGGCGGTAGTAAATGTACTGAATTTGGGGGGCGTATAAGGATGGAGGAATTTATCAGAGTATTAACAGAACAGATTCGATGTGTGAAAGCAAGAGATGGTGTAGCCAAGGAATATATGGATCATATCAATGATCAGGCCGAGTGCTATGAGGAAAGTGGTATGCCACATGAAGAAGCGATACAAGCGGCAGTTAAGGAGATGGGAGATCCCGTTGTCATTGGAATGGAGCTTGACCATATTCATCGACCAAAGACAGACTGGAAGATGCTGTTAATGGCAGTTATTTTCAGTATTGCAGGTATTGTAATTCAATACATAACAGGTGATCTTGATGTGAGTCAGGGCAGATTTATAAATCAGTGCTTATATACCATAATTGGTTTAGTGGCTATATTTGGTATTTATTTTCTGGATTATAGCTTTATTGGAAAGTATGCAAAGTTGGTGTATTGGGGAATGCTTATGGTATATTTTGTTTATACAAATCTATGGTCAGAAACAATTAATGGGCAAGCAAGAGGCATGATTATGCCGTTATACCTTTTTGTGCCGGTTTATGCGGGGATTTTATACCAATATCGAGGTCAAAGCTATAAGAGTGTTGTAAAAAGTATTTTCTATATCATGCCAATTGTTTTCTTTAGTTGGCGCTTTGTACCTTCTATGCCAACGGCGGTGAATTTGTTATTTATTATGTATTGCATGCTGTTGTTGGCGATATGGAAAGGATGGTTTCGATTAGATAAAATAAAAACGATTCTGTGTCTGGTATTTGTCGGAGTAGTGTTTCCAATTTGTACCTTTGTTTATTTATATTATTTTCAAATGGCAGATTATCAGAGACTTCGTCTACAGTCATTCTTTCATATCTTAGATGAAACAAATGATTACTCTTTTGTGTATCGATGTGTACGGACTATACTTGAGAATAGTAAATGGATTGGGGCATCTATAGATATGGCAGATAGTCATTACCAATTAACGCAGTCAAATGGTTTTATATTGACGCAGTTAATGGCATCTTATGGCATGCTGTTTGGAGTCATTGTGGTGTTGGCTTTTCTGATGCTGTTGTCACATATGTTTCATATCACATGGAAACAGAAGAATCAGTTAGGATTTATGATTGGTGCAGGTTGTGGTCTGGTTTTTCTTGTATCCATTATGGAAGGTGTCTTTATGAATATTGGCTGGTTTCCAAATACTGTAATTTATATTCCATTTCTTACTTATGGGGGTTCTGCCACCATATGTCATGATATATTGCTTGGATTGCTGTTAAGTGTGTATCGTTATCAGAATATTTTGAGTGACAAGGATTTTAAGCCAAAATGGAAGATTTCCATGAAAATAGAAAAGACCATGAAGGAGTAATCCTTCATGGACCTTGGATACAGAAAATCTTCATATTTAATTATGTTCTTTGATATAGGCTATAAATTCATTTAAAGGAATCGGTTTACTGAACAGATATCCCTGATACAGGTTACAACCAAGTGATTTTAGTTTATCTCTCAGTTCTACAGTTTCTACATATTCAGCAATAATCTTTACATTTAATTCTTTTCCCAATTCAACAATGGATGCGACTATCTTTTGATTAGTATCATTTTCCAAAAGATGCTTTACAAGAGAGCCATCCAGCTTTACAAAACCAAAATAATTTGTTTGAAGATATATTAATGACGTATGTCCCATGCCAAAATCATCGATTAACAAAGTATGACCTAATTCGTTTAAGTGTTTTAATTTATCCATAACGGAATCGGCATTGGAAATCACTTCCTGCTCTGTTATTTCAATCCACAGATGTTTCGCCGGGATATCATATTTGTTCAGATAAGAAGCCAGGCAGGATTCCATATCCCATAGAAGGGATTTTGCAGTAATGTTAATGGAAATTTTAAAATCTCCGTCATATTCTTCAGAGGTCTTTTGGATTGCGTTTGCTGCCATATCAAAGATCTTCGCTTCCATTTCAGGAAGAATACCACCTTCTTTTGCCAGATACACAATGAGTGGTGGATAGATAAAACCATATAAAGGATGTTGCCAGCGAAGCAGTGCTTCTGCACCAACACAATTTCCTTTATCATCCATCTGTGGCTGAAACAATAGGTATAATTCGTCGTTTTTAATGGAAGTTCTTAAATCATCTAAGAGCATACGGGAAATAAGTCCAAGACTATCTGCACGGGTAAGGAACTGTGGAATCTCGTGTTCCTGTTCTTTTTCCTGCAACTCCTGTATAAGTTTTTTCAATTTTTCCTGTGCATAAATCTCCTGCGTTTGTCTGTGAATGCGAATAAATGGAAAATAGATGCTCATTCCGACAAGAATACAGACGATTTGCAGAATCGAACCTCGTATCGAACCGGTTGCCATATATCCACTAAGAATTACAGGCGTTGACCAGGGAATTTCCTGAACCAGTTGAGGAACCAGGCCAATTGCAGTAGCACTATATGCAATAAAATATAGTACGATTGGTGTAAGAATGAACGGAATAGCCAAAATCGGATTTAAGATGATAGGTATTCCGAAATTCAAAACTTCGTTTAGATTGAAAATAACAGTAAAAGAAGCTATTTTGGCATAATCTCCGATGCGGTCCTTACGGTAAAAGAATAAAAGAACCAAAAGGACGCAGATGGTAGCGCCACAACCACCCATAACTACATACGTGTCAAAAAAGCTCTTACTGAAAATGGCATCTTCTGTGACTGTAGTAAATAAGTTCACGGCTACAGGCTCTAAGACATGGCTTCCATGGAAACCACATATCCAGAGTACATGTAATAAAAGGGTGTAAAGAAAACCGGAACCAAAATTATTTTCCATATTTGCAAATATGTGACAGGAAACATTAGAAAATAATTCATGGATACTGTATACGCCAAAGCAATAATATAATATCTGATTGATGAAAGATACCATTCCGACTACAATCAACATGGGAAGAAAGGTATGCATGGCATTTGCACATACCGTTTCCATACCGACAACGTATTTTCTTAAGGTTAGTACGGTTATCTTTTTTAATCTTTCATAGAAATAGCAGGAGAATAAAGCAACAAACATCGCAGAAAAGCTTCCTTGAGCGCCGAGGTTTGCGACGCTGAAATTAGGACTTCCAATATTTAGTTGTATACCATAAGCACCTAAAGATACAACAATATACATAGCCACTTTATCTACGGTTTCGTTCTTTTCCATACCATAGCTTATGCTTATTACAACAACTAGAGCAAGGGAGAATAAACCAAAGGTTCCTTGATAGAATGCTTCAAGAACATAGTATATCTTTCCTAAGATTCCACCGCAGAAAGGACTCGTGTAATCAATAAATGGTAAGTTTATGAGCGCACAGGCAATACCACCGATTAAAACAAATGGTATCATCATAGTCAGACCATGGCGAATGACGGTAAGAAAAAAGTTATCTTCAATTTTATAGGTTAATTTTTTTAATTTCCCTTTTGTATTCATAATAATTCGCCTTTCTATTTTCAAACAGAATAGAGT
>CAYUKO010000112.1:0-12715 GCA_964445375.1 uncultured Roseburia sp. | reverse complement strand
CCCGGAATCGTGGGAAACCATCTGCCAGCCCCGACACTCCACTAAACCTGAATTTTCTTAATTATGATTCGCACTTTTCCCTTTTTTATGCAAAAATGCCACCTGCTTTTGGCAAATGGCATTGATTTCTTCTTATTCACTTCTAATGACCTTAATTACTTCAAGCTTTCCATCACGGCTTCCATGGATATGGCGCTTCTCCTTTCGAAAACGTTCCAAATAATCCCATACTTCCAGCGTAATCCGCTCCCCAGGATAGATAATAGGAATTCCCGGCGGATACGGTGCTATCATCTCTGCCGATATTCTTCCAACCGCCTGCTGCCACAAAATCTCTTCTGCCATGGCAAAATACGCCTGCCTTGGCGTAAGAATCTGTTCCGGCAACGATGGAAGTGCCGGTTGAAAACATTCTGTTTCCTCTTTTCGACCATACTTGTCCGCCACGCTTTGACATGCCCCAATCAGTCTCTCTATTTCCTCTTTTGTATTGGCATAGGTCAAAATGGCAAGTACATTTTCATAATCGGCAAGCTCCATATTTACCGCATAATCCTTAAATAACAATTCTTCCAATTCAAAACCTGTAAGCCCTAATTCCTTGGCACTGATTACAAGTCTCGTTCTGTCAAGCCCTGCAACTGCCGATTTTCCAATTACATCTATCGTCATACACCGAAAGCCGGAAATGGCATTGATCTTCTCTCTTGCATACTCTGCCAATTCGAATGCCTGTTCCATCATTTCTTCCCCATGCATGGCAAGTTCATACCTTGCACAGTCAAGAGAAGTCATCAATAAGTAATTGGGGCTTGTACTTTGCACAATATGAAGATTCGATGCTACCTTCTCACGGTCAGCCAACGAAGACTTTATATGCAGAACAGAGGATTGTGTCAATGCACCAGTCACCTTATGCATACTCTGCACGCACATATCCGCTCCCTGCTCTAATGCCCCCGCTGGCAGCTCCTTATGAAAATAAAGATGCCCTCCATGGGCCTCATCTACCAAAAGCATGGCACCATATTCATGACAAATCTCCGCAAGTTCTTTTAAATCGGATGTAATTCCATAATAACTTGGACTTACCAGAAATAACGCCTTACATTTTGGATGTTCCTCAAAGGTTCTCCTGACTGCTTCTGGTCTGATACCACCCTGAATTCCCCATTCCTCTAAAACCTCCGGCATCACATAAACTGGCTTTGCGCCGGAAATGATCAGTCCCATCATAGCTGACTTATGCGCATTTCTTGCGACCATAACCTCCTGTCCCTCCAAGGCAGCACTTAAAAGCATTGCCTCATTTCCACAGGTTGTTCCATTTACAAGAAAAAAGCTCTTATCTGCTTGATACAATTCCTGCAAAAGCTCTTCGGCTTCCAGTATAGCGCCCTCCGGGCTATGCAAATCATCTGTAAACGGCGTTTCTGTCACATCATAGGCAAAGATTTCTTTTCCTACTTTATCCGTCCACTTTGAGCTGACACCACGCTCCAGCCTATGTCCCGGAATGCGAAAATAAGCAGGCTTTGTCTCGATAAAGTCTGTAATTGCATCTAATAAAGGGGTTTTATCCTGATTACACATATTTTAACGTTCTCCTACCAATCCTAAGTATATCTTTTTCATCATAAACCACATGCTATTTCATTGCAAGGCAATCTGCACGTTACTGTTCACACCTTTCCTTCGAATATATTTACCACGCTTTAAAATTGTGCTACGATAAATAAGATAGCAATCATATAGAGAGGAGAATACACATGTCTTATTTGTATGAAACCCACCTGCACACCGTCCAGGCAAGTGCCTGCGGTAAAAGCAAAGGTGCTGACTATATATCATTTTATAAAGAAAAAGGATACACCGGAATCATCGTGACGGACCATTTCTTTAACGGAAATACCTGTGTTCCTGCACATCTTTCCTGGGAAGAACGTGTCCATCTCTTCTGCAAGGGCTATGAAGATGCCAAGGAAGAAGGCGACCGACAAGGACTTCAAGTATTCTTTGCATGGGAATGTCGCTTCGGTCCTGACGAATTCCTCGTTTATGGTCTTGATAAAGAATGGCTGCTTGCGCATCCTGATGTTTTAGAATGGGATCATATCACACATTATGAAAAGGTAAAGGCAGCTGGTGGACTCGTTGTTCAGGCACATCCATTCAGGGAACGTGACTACCTTGACAAAATCGAACTGCACCCTTTCCAGTGTGACGCATGGGAAGTTGCCAATGCTGGAAACCCTGCCTATCAGGATCGCCTCGCCTTTCGTTATGCCAAGGCTCATAATATTCCTATGACTGCCGGCTCTGATATTCATAAAGTTGGTCAAACAGAAACCGGTGAAATTTATGGCGTAGCCTTTGACGAACCGCTTACTTCCATTCAAGATTATGTAAAACGTATAAAAACCGGAACGGGTTATCATTTACATGTTCCAAAGGAGCTGCTTACTTTAACACCAGACATGCCAAACCAGCTTCCTGTTTATCTCTTTGATGAAAGGAATCAGGAATCCTTTATAAAAG
Source organism: uncultured Roseburia sp. (assembly GCA_964445375.1). Taxonomy (GTDB): domain Bacteria; phylum Bacillota; class Clostridia; order Lachnospirales; family Lachnospiraceae; genus COE1. The sequence continues at coordinate 10,177 of CAYUKO010000112.1, read as the reverse complement.
ACGTGAACACCATTTTATAGCACCACCAAAAAGAGGTGAAGCCCTCCCAGCTTCACCTCTTTTGGTTTTATACCGGTTATTCTACTACTTCCTCCACCGGCGTCTCTTCGACTGCAATATCCTCTTCCACATCCTCCGGATATAGCTTATTCTTAATCTTTTCTATTAATTCGTCGATGGAATCTGCCTGGATTCGTTCCAGACGTTCCTTTTCTTCCTCTTTCTTCTTAGCACGCTTTTCTTCCAGCTTCTTCTCACGTATTTCTTCTGCGGACTTCTTGGATGCATCTTCCGTTCTCTTTGCATTTCTTTCCTCAAAATCCTTGATTAACTGTACTGCATAGGAAACCTTGCCGTTTGCATCTATTGTAATGCTGAAGTTCTTAATCTGATCCGCATCCTCACCCAGTGCTTCTTCAATTGCTGCGGAATGATCATCTGCCTGATCTAAAATAGCTTCATATTCTGCTCTTACAGATTCATCTGCTGCCATTTTCTCCAATAATTCCGGATTAATCAAAACACTATAATCCTTCTGACAGCCACTTGCATAATATTCCTGTTCCTCGTCTGTTGACCATTCTGCAACAGCAAATTCCATGTTTCCGTATTTTTCTCTTAATTCCTTTAAAAGATCAAGTGCTGCATCACTAAGCTCGATTCCCTCCTGCACACCGTTTGCGTCAAGAGCCTTATATTTCTCTTCCGGTTTTTGCTGCACACGCTTTGGTCTTTCATAACCAGCCTTCTGAACCTGACGTGACTGACCATTAATTTCTACGGTGTCATGATCTACGTTTTCATTTGCTGCCTTACTGCTTGTCTTGCTTGTCGTGCCTGACTTATATTTTGTTTCCTCCTGAACCGATGTTGTTTGATTCGAAAAGAGACCTGTGTTACTTAATAAACTGCTATAATTGATTCCATTCATACCAATACCAGCCTTTCTTACTTCAACACATGGATTCCATTCCACGTGGTTCTGACACTACTATCAATCTATTTATCGACTGATTGGTATGAAAACTTTAGAGTATAATAGGAATAAAGTATCATTTTTTATTCAACAGCAAAGAACCTGTTCCCTCATCCGCAGTAACAGTTTTTTCTCCATTCTACTGACTTGAACCTGCGTCATTCCAAGCCTGCTTGCAGTCTGCATTTGCGTCTGATTCTCATAAAACCGAAGCTGAATCAACATTCTCTCTTTACCATCCAACATTTCTAACAAAGAGTCCAAAAGCATTTTATTTAAAACACGTTCTCCCTCACTTTCTGTGCCTCTTGCTCCTCCCACATCATGACTGTCAATCTGGTCAAGCAGATAGATTTCATTTCCATCAGACTGATAGACCGTCTTATAGATAGACTCTACATCCTTTCCTGCATCAAGTGCAATGACAATATCTTCTATTGAAATCCCTGTCTCTTTGGATAATTCCTGCATCGTCACATCACGCCCAAGCCTTTGCCCCAGTTCTTCGCTGACCCTTCTTATCTTCCATAGATTTTCTTTAATGCCTCGGCTTACTTTCACCATACCATCATCTCGAAGAAAACGTCTGATTTCTCCCGCAATCATGGGCACTGCATACGTTGAGAAACATACCCCGTAATCAGGATCAAATTTCTCAATGGCTTTGAGCAGTCCGATTGCTCCAAGCTGGAACAAATCCTCTGCCTCACAGCCTCGCCCCAGATAACGCTTTACAATATGACGAATCAAACCTGTGTTTTTATGAAACAAGAGCTCTCTCGCTTCTTTATCTCCCTCCTGTACCCTAAGAAAAAGCTCTCTTTCCTCCATCTGCTATACCTGCCCGCTTAACAGTCTGCTCTGAGAAAGAATATTTTCCTGAAAAGATTTCCACATATGTACGCTTGTCCCATTTCCCGGACTACTTTCTACCTCTACTCTATCCATAAAGGCTTCCATAAAGGAAAATCCCATGCCGGAACGCTCGCCCTCCGGTCGTGTCGTAAATAACGGCTGCATTGCCTGGGATATGTTTTCTATACCAACCCCCTTGTCCACTATCGTAATCTCAAGCTGTCCGCTTTCTAATGCTGCTGTCATTTGTATCTTTCCGCCCTTTTCTTCATATCCATGAATAACCGCATTGGTTACCGCCTCGGACACTGCTGTTTTCACATCCTGTAACTGTTCCAGAGTCGGATCAAGTCTCGTCAGAAAAGCCGCTATCACCACTCTGGCAAGTCCTTCATTCTCAGATATTGCATCAAATTCCAATCTCATTTCTTCCTTCATTCCGCTTGCCTCTCTTCCCATCATGACAGTACCTCTATGATTGATGTCATTCCCGATGCTTTTAATATTCTTTGAATCCTTTCATCTGCATGAATCGCATACACCTTGCCGCCAAAGCTTGAGATTTTACGATACCTGCCAATAATAATTCCAATGCCCGAACTATCCATAAAGCTTGTATTCTCGAAATCAAACACAATGTTTCTGACCCGTTCATTCAGCAAAAGCCTGTCCGCATTTTCCCGAATTCCTGCTGCCCCATGATGGTCTACTTCTCTTGGCATTCTGATACACAGATAATTGTCAATAATAGCAAAGTTTGGATTCTCTTCTGTCTGCATTTTCCATTGTTCTTCCATAAATGATCCTCCTTCTAAACTGAAAAAGAGAACATGTACTTTACACATGTCCTCTTTTGTAATGACGAATTGTTTCTTATCCTTATATTATCCCTGTATTTCTTTAATATAATTTTCTGATTTTCTTGCCTTCTCCGTATCCGGGAACAGCTCGATTACCTGCTTATAAACACTGATAGCTGATGCTGTATCACCGCTCTTATTATAGGCATTTCCAAGATTAAACAACGCTTCACCATTGGCCGGCTCATACTTAAATGCCTTTTCCAGATTCTCGATTGCTGTCTCATAATCCTCTGTACGATAAGCCTCATATCCGGTATTATAATAGGTCTGCGCAACCGTTGGGCCAATTTCTCCAAGCAAGGTCTGATACAACGTCTTAAAGTTCTCTGAAGCCTCACTCTCCAGATATTCATCGGTAATCTCTTCCATCACTGATGCTATCTGCATCTCATCACCGGTTCTATTCAGATACATAACTGCTGCTTCTATTAAATCATCACTGGCAATCGCAGTTGCATTTACACCCTGAGCCTGACTGAGACTACTATTGAGACTGTCCTTTTCCTGTGTCAGTTCTTCAATCTGCTTGGTCAACTCTGCAACCTCAACCGCTTTGGCGTCAAGTTGTTCACTGATTGCATTCTTCTCCGTCTGTGCTTTACTCTGGGCATTCTGCACTCCTGCCGGAAGCACAAGAAACCATGCAACACCTACGCCAATCACAATACCAAGAACAATATTAAGTACCGTACGAAGTCCGGCATTATCCTTCCTGCCTACCGGCTGGATAACGGTATCATTTCCACTTTGATATACAATAGCTTCTTTCTTTTTCTTGCCTCGCTCCTCTTCAGAAGGCATCATTTCTTCGACTTCCTTCATATAACGGAGTGTAATGGTATTATTGGTGTCTATCTTAATACATCTATCTAACTCTTTCTTTGCCTTCTCCCATTCCTGATTATTAATATAGAGAAGTGCTAAAAGCTGATGCGCCTGTAAAAACCGCGGATTCATAGACAATACCTTTTTCAATTGAATCACAGCCAAATCAAGGCTATCCTGCTGACAATAAGCAAGTGCCTGATTGTACTTCTTCACTGTCTGATTGAAGGTATCCAGTCTACCCGGATTATTCTGAATCATATTAATATAATCATCTGCAATATTTTTCTCGCTTTTGATATTCTTACTGATGACCCATTCACTTAACGCAGCAACCACTTCACCACGTTCAAAATAAACAAGACCTAACAGGTTTCTTGCTTCAATATGGTTTTTATTCAACTTTAAACATTCACGTAAATTGTGGATAGCACCAGATAAATCTCTTACTCTGGCTTTCTCCAATCCTTCATTATAGAAACGGTTTGAGGCGTACATAATCCTTTTATATAATGTTACATCAGCCCCGCAACCTGTACAAAAATTTTTTTCCGACAAGCGACAACCACAGTTATAACATATCATCTCTCACAGTTCCCCTATTCTTCTTTTGCGTCCTTTACTAATTTAACAAGTACATCTGCCAAATCGGTCAGATCCTGATTATAAATGGCTTCCTCAGCATCCTCGATTTCAAGACTAGGGTGAAACTTCTTTAACTCTTCTTCGAACTCTATCATTATAATACCAAACCTTTCTCACAACAGCATGAGCAGATTCTATTCCAAACTGCCCTTTACAAGGTCTTCTACAAGACCAGCCAAATATAGTGAACCGACGATATATACCACATCCTTTTCCCCCTTTTGATGCATGCAGAATTCAAATGCATCCTTTATCTTATCAAAGACATGAATATTTCTATCGGTATGAATTCTAAATTGTTTCTCTAATTCACTGATATTAACGCCTCTCTGCCCCGGAATTCTTGTAATACAAAAATCCGTCACACAGGATAACTGCGTCAACATCTCTATCATATTATCATATTTCTTATCATTCACCGCAGAAAAAACAAGAAAACACCGTTTTCCTTCTTCCTGCTGCCAGCCTGCTCTCACAGACTCAAGAAAAGCTTCCACACCATCCTCATTATGTGCGCCATCAATATAAACCTGTGGCAGAACTTCTTCCATTCTGCCTGCCCAGCGCATATTTCGGATACCTCGCTGCATGGTTTCTTTCGTAATACCAGTAAGCTTTTCTTTCTCCTTTAAGACCTCCAGTGTACGCACTGCAATCGCTGCATTCTCTACCTGATAAACGGCAGTTGTTTCCACTACAAATCCAATATAACCATAATACCGACTGCTCAATGAAAAATCAATGGATTTTTTCTGAATTTCATTAATTTTATATTCATTTCTCAACACTTTATGACAACAAGTATTTCTATCTGCTGCCTTTTTCTCAATTACGACAGTACTTTCTGGTCTTTTGTCTATGAATACAATAGGGCTTCCCTCTTTTATAATCCCTGCTTTCTCTTCGGCAATCTTTTCTATCGTATCACCAAGATACGCCATGTGATCCAGACCAATCTCTGTAATAACACAGATAGAAGGGTGTTCAAATACATTGGTTGTATCCAGTCTTCCACCAAGTCCCGTTTCCATAATCGAAATATCCACACCAGCCTTTTGAAACAGAAATAAACTCATGAAAAATAACCGTTCAAAAAACGTCGGTTGATACTCCGCTTTCTGCTCATGATAGGAATCAATGGCTTCCTCTAACCACCAAAATGCCTCAAGAAACGCCTCTTCACTTACCATTTCTCCATCAATGACAAAACGTTCTCTCATCGAAATCAAGTGTGGTGAGGTAAACATTCCCACATGATAGCCACTCTCCCTGCACACAGCATCCACAAAAGCGCATACCGAACCTTTTCCATTCGTTCCGGCAATATGAATAATCTTTCCCAACTTTTCTTCCTGATAACCACGTGTCTGTAAGAAACGATAAAATCCTCTCGTTTCCTCCAATGGATTCTTGGTTGTGAACTTTGGTACTTCTAATATATAATCCTGCGCCTGCTCATAGGTGTGAATCTCTCTTATGTTCATATCTGCCTCCTGTATTCTCGCGCCGCTTCTTCGTACGCATAAAAAGGTCCATGATTATCCAAAGACAATCATGAACCTTATGTTTCTAGTCTGATGTCTCTCATCAAACTATTAGTATACTACAACTGTTCCAACAATCATACCACTTTGTGCCTTATATTCCATAAAGCTTGTATCTCTGTTGATCACAAGCTGATGACTGTCAATATTAATCACTACTCCATGATAAATATTGCCATCAACTCTAATCTTAGCTTCCCTTGCCGCCATAACCATTGCTTCAATTTCATCAGCCTGTTTCTTAATCTCCATACATTTTCGATAGACTTCGTCTTTTCGTCTCTTCAAATCCATCAAATGCTCCTGAAGCTGTTCACTAAGCTGTCCTGTCTTCTGACGTACTCGCAAGATTTTCGCCATGCTTTCAACGATTTCATCCAGCTCCTTACTTACCGTACTGTATTCCTCGTTGACCGCAATTCTCTTCTCCATGACTTCCGGCTGCAAACCGGCATGAAGTCCTGTCTTGATTTCCGACATATTTCCAGCACAGATACAGGTAATTCCCATGGTTCCATGCACATTTCCACCAGCAATCAAGCCCTTTTTGCCAGTCAGGGTTACGGTTCCCCCTGCATTGACCTGAGAGCTTAAGATAACGTTAGACTGAATATTTCCTTCTGCCGTTACATTGGTATATTCCAGAAATTCTGTAAAAATGTCTCCGCCGGATACAATAGAACCTTTACCGGAACCCTGCATTCCTCGTTTCAGGCAGACATCACCTCCAGCAGTAATCGTTGCGGATTCCACAACTCCCTCTACCGTAAGACTCTTTCCCGCATTAATAATAACTCCCGCTTCCACATTACCATTTATCACAACGTCGCCATTGAATTCAATGACTGGATTATTGGCAAAATCACAGTTTCCCTGTACTTCATAAACTTCCACGATGGACAGTTTATTCTCGCCATCGTACTCGACTTTGCCAGATTTTGTTGCATAATACTTGTTTGGATCCTCTGCATTGCTGATACCTTTACCAGTTAATGGACGCAACTCCTTATAAACCAGCGCTTTTTCTGTCGCTCCGGTTACATCTTTACCTGGTGTTCCCTGTACTGCCGGATGGTAGATAGCAAGAAGCTCACCCTCTTCCACATTCTGAATCAGGCTCATGCTTCGGTAATCAACGGAACCATCCTTGCGAATCTGAGGTTTCCTCTTCTCTGTATCAAAGAAGAATTCATATCTGCCAAGACTTCCTTCTTGACCTTTCACACTGCTGGCAACCTTAACTTCCCGTTCATAAATCTTTTTCTTGCACATTGCCGCGATATGAGATTCATTAATACCTGCTACTACTTTATTCACATTAAGATACTGGATGATTTCCGCTTTTTCATAATTGCGGTCATCTTCCGGCGCACATAAGTAAAGCCATGCTTCTGTTTTATCATCTGTTACTCTGACATAAGATTTGACATTAACCATTACAGCCACCTCCGGGAAGGCAAACTTGCCCCTCTTATATCAATTGTAACACTATTTACTGCAATTGCGCAAGTCGTTCTACAATTTGTTGCTTCATTTGAGTATATTTTGTTAATTTTTCTCTTTCTTCCGCAATTTTTGCTTCTGGTGCCTTAGACATAAACTTCTCATTTGACAACATTCCGTTTACACGAGCAAGCTCTCCATCCAGTCTCTTAGACTCCTTCTCAAGACGCTCGATTTCCTGCTTGATGTCTACCAATTCAGCAAATGGAATGTAAACATTGGCATTTGCAATCACTACAGATACCGCATCATCTGCAATACCTGTCTTGTCGCTCTGAATGGTTACATCAGATGCATAAGCTAAGGATGCAAAGAACAGCTTACCTTCTTCAAAGGTATTTCTGATATCTGCATTTTCAGAAACAACAAATACATGAGCCTTCTTAGAAGGTGCAACATTCATCTCTGTTCTAACATTTCTGATACCACGAACGGCTTCCTTAATCGTCTCGATATCTCTTTCTTCCTTCGCAAAAGCTCTAGCCTCTGTATATTCAGGCCACTTTGAAATCATAATAGATTCCTCTTCCGCCTGTAAGGTACAGAAGATTTCCTCTGTGATAAATGGCATATATGGATGCAATAACTTTAATGCATCGATTAATACCGTCTTAAGAGTCCAAAGTGCTGCATTCTGAGAAGCTACATTATCGGAATTATATAATCTTGGCTTAACCATTTCGATATACCAGTCACAGAACTCATCCCAGATAAAGTCATAAATCTTCTGAACAGCAATACCAAGGTCATAGTTCTCCATGTTTTCGGTAACATCTTTAACCAAAGTATTAAGCTTAGAGATAATCCATCTGTCAACAGGCTCTAAAGAAGCACTTGCATCCGTTACTTCCTTACCTTCCATATTCATCATAATGAAACGGGAAGCATTCCAAATCTTATTGGCAAAGTTTCTGTTTGCCTCTACTCTTTCATAGTAGAAACGCATATCGTTACCAGGTGCATTACCAGTAATCAATGTCATTCTTAATGCATCTGCACCGTACTGGTCTATAATTTCAAGTGGATCGATACCATTTCCAAGTGATTTTGACATCTTACGTCCCTGAGAATCACGAACAAGACCATGGAATAAAACGGTCTTAAATGGTCTTTCGCCCATCTGTTCGAAACCTGAGAAGATCATTCTGATAACCCAGAAGAAGATGATATCATATCCTGTTACCAATACATCCGTTGGATAGAAATAATCTAAGTCCTCTGTCTTCTCCGGCCAGCCCAAGGTAGAAAATGGCCAAAGTGCTGATGAAAACCAAGTATCAAGAGTATCCGGGTCCTGTGTTAAATGAGTACAGCCACACTTAGGACAAACGCTTGGCATTTCCTTTGCAACTACGATTTCTCCACACTCATCACAGTAATATGCCGGAATTCTGTGTCCCCACCATAACTGTCTGGAAATACACCAATCCTTGATATTATCAGTCCAGTTATAGTAAGTCTTATCCATTCTCTCTGGAATTAACTGAATATCACCACTCTTTACTGCCTCTACGGCTGGCTTAATCAGCTCATCCATCTTAACGAACCACTGCTGCTTTACCAATGGTTCGATTGTTGTCTTACATCTGTCATGAGTACCTACGTTATGGCTGTAATCCTCAATCTTTACCAATAAGCCCATTTCATCAAGCTCTTTTACGATAGCAGCTCTTGCTTCGTAACGATCCATACCATCAAACTTGCCACCATTCTTATTGATTGTAGCATCATCATTCATGATATTAATGATTGGTAAATCATGTCTCTTACCAACCTCAAAGTCGTTAGGATCATGAGCTGGTGTAATCTTAACAACACCAGTACCAAATTCCATATCTACATAAGTATCTTCTACGATAGGAATTTCTCTATTTACAATAGGAAGCTTAACCTTCTTGCCCTTTAAATGAGTATATCTCTCATCATCCGGATGAATCGCAACTGCGGTATCACCAAGCATAGTTTCCGGTCTTGTTGTTGCAAAGGTCAAGTACTCGCCTGATTCTGTTCCATCCTCGTTAAGAACTGGATACTTGATATGCCAGAAATGACCTGCCTGATCCTCATACTCTACCTCTGCATCAGAAATAGAAGTATTACATACCGGACACCAGTTAATGATACGGGAACCCTTGTAAATATATCCTTTTTCATGCATCTTACAGAATACTTCTGTAACTGCCTTATTACATCCCTCATCCATAGTGAAACGTTCTCTGTCCCAATCACAAGAGGAACCAAGCTTCTTAAGCTGGCTGATAATTCTTCCGCCGTACTCTTTCTTCCAATCCCATGCACGCTCTAAGAACTTCTCACGGCCAAGCTCCCACTTATCAACGCCTTCTTCTTTGAGCTTTTCGATAATCTTAACCTCTGTTGCGATACTTGCATGGTCTGTTCCCGGCTGCCAAAGGGCATTGTAGCCCTGCATTCTCTTAAAACGAATTAAAATATCCTGCATGGTATTATCAAGAGCATGTCCCATGTGAAGCTGTCCTGTAATGTTTGGTGGAGGCATCACAATTGTGAATGGTTTCTTGCTCCTGTCTACTTCTGCATGAAAATATTTCTTGTCGATCCACTTCTGGTAGATTCTGTCTTCCATACCATGTGGATCATAAGTCTTTGCTAATTCTTTGCTCATGTTTTCTCTTCCTTTCCTTCCTTGCTTTTGCGTGTGCATAACGGGCTTTTTTATATCATGGTTCTCCATGATATAAGAAAAGCCCCTTGCTAGAATTAAAATTCCAGCAAAGGGCGAGTTATCGCGGTACCACCTTTGTTCGAATGCGCAATGCATCCATCTTAGCAAGCTCCCATCAGAGTCCTGTCCGTTAACGGGGACGAAGCGTGAATCCCTACTCATAATACGTGCTTTTCATACATACTTTCCGGACTCCGGTTTCAAAGCTACCTTCTTCATTCCTTCCTTCAAGAAGCCTTTCAGCCACCGGGCTTCTCTCTCT
>CAYUKO010000111.1:0-12917 GCA_964445375.1 uncultured Roseburia sp. | reverse complement strand
GCACCATTACTGCCAACAATGGTTGCAAAATCCCCTGGATTCAATTCAAGGTCAAGTTCCTTTAATGCACATTTTTCATTCACGGTTCCCGGATTAAAGGTCTTGCTGACATGCTTCATAATTAACATTTTCTGATTTTCTGCTGCCATTACGCCTTACCTCCGTTTTCATTCTTCTCCATAATTTCTTTGATAAAGTTTTGATTTTCTGCCCTTGCAGCTTTCTTCTGTTTTGCAAATGTCATCTGCTGCTTTAAGTATGGAAATGCAATTGCCACTGCTACAATAATAGAGGAAACAAGCTTTAAGCATTCTGCCGGAACATTCATACGAAGCGCAACAGCCACGATAAAACGATACAGACAGCTTCCTAAAATAACCCCTATAATTCTCTTGAACATGCTGCCCTTACCAATTAAGGTTTCTCCGATGATCAAACTTGCCAGCGCAATAGTCACCATACCAGTTCCAAGATTGATATCACAAGACTTCTGATACTGCGCAAGGAGTCCTCCTGACAAACCCGTCAAAGCATTTGCCACACATAAACCAATCGTAATCATAAGCCCGGTATTAATACTCGATGCTCTTACCATATCCGGATTATCACCAGTTGCACGAATCGATAAGCCCATTCTTGTATTCAAGAACAGAGAAACAAGAATACCAATCAAAATAACAACAACTGCCGCCACAATCAGCTTATACCATGTTCCACCAATTGCTTCTTTTGCCCATGTAAAAACGGATTCACACTGGAACAGGTTCACATTGGAAGCAAATCCCATCACTGCAATATTAACGGTATATAGTCCTGTATTCACAATAATTCCTGCAAGAATAGACTGTATACCAAGCTTTGTCTGCAAAAATGCAGTAACAAATCCCGAACAGATACCTGCTGCCATTGCTGCAAATAATCCAAGAATCGGATGTCCGGCCATGGTAACAGCCGCACACACGGCACAGCCTAGTGTAAAACAACCGTCTGTAGATAAATCCGCAATATTTAAGATGGAAAAAGAAATAAATAATGCAATTGCAACCAATGAATAAATAAATCCAAGTTCTAATGCACTTTGTACGATTGATAATGTAATAATTGACCCCATATAACCCTCTGCTTCTATTCTAATTAAAATCTGTTGCTGTTGTAATCTCCACAAGCTCGGAACCAAGTTCCTTTAATGCTGTGTAATCTAATCCGATTGCTTCTGCTGTTTCTGTATTGATTGTAATAATTCCATCTTCCAAAGTCTTTACTGCTGTTGTTGCAGGATCTGCACCATTTACCAGAATATCAACTGCCATATCTGCTGTTGCTGTTCCAAGGTTTGTATAATTTACACCATAACCACAGAAAGCACCATTCAATGCAAAGGAATCTGCTCCTGTAAAATGTGGAATTCCAGCTTCTGTGAACTTCTCAAAGATTGCAAGCTCTGCTGTCATAATCGTGTTATCCTGTGGTGTAAAGACTGCATCAACACCTTCTGCAACCAAAGAATCTGCTGCTGCCTGAACCTCTGCAGTTGTTGTACCAGTCTTTTCTACATAAGCAATGCCATTTGCATCACAGTAGGCCTTGGCATCTGCAATAGATCCTTCTGATGATGGCTGACTCTTGTCATATAACAGACCAATCTTATCTGTTTCCGGAATGGCTGTCACAATCAGGTTCATAATGCCTTCTGTATCAATTGCATCAGAAGTTCCTGTGATATTAGCTCCCGGAGCATCATTGCTTGCTACCAGTCCTGCTCCGGCAGGATCCGATACTGCTGAAAATACAACCGGAATCATGCTTCCATCTTCTCTTGTAGCTTCTGACGCTGCATTCTGCATCACCATCGCAGCCGGTGTCGCGATCGGAATAATAATATCCACTTTATCTGCAATCAAATCTGCTGCAATCTGGTTCAATACCGTAGAATCTGCCTGACCATTATGTGTATAGTCTGCATATTCAAAGGTTACACCAAGTTCAGCACTCTTTGCATCTAATTCGGCCTCAATTGCCTTCTCTATCTGATTCAAGGAAGCATCGTCTACATACTGTACGATACCAACCTTATAGACAGTTCCTCCCTGCGCATTATCATTACTTACAGTCGTCTCACTTGTTGCACTTCCACAACCTGTTACCATTGTTGCTGCCATTGCCATTGTTAATACTGCTGTCATCATTTTTCTTCTCATCTTCATTACCTTGCCTTTCCAAAATTCATAAAATTTCATGATAGTTTTTCGGATTGCTGATGGATGATTATTTACTGAATAAAAAAACCGCCCCAAGCTAATCCTTGCTTGAGACGGTAATAAAATCTTATTATCGCGGTACCACTCATCTTGACATAAAAGTCCACTCTCCCATGTACTATCATACATGCCTCATTGATAACGGGTAAGGTTCCCGTCGACGCCTACTATAAATCTTTCGGGCCGACCTCGAAAGTCCATTCAGTAAAATATATCCTACCGCATTCCCACCATCCGCGGCTCTCTGTGAAAAATATTATAATACCTACTACTCTTTCTCAACGGTTTCACTTATGTTGATACTTTAATACATTAACGTGTTTTTGTCAACACCGTTTCTATTATTTTATTTATGCCAATTCCTGTTAAAATGTGAACTTATCTGCAAACCATGCATCTAATTCGTCAATCTTAACACGAACCTGCTCCATGGTATCACGGAAACGAATGGTTACAGCCTGATCCTGCTCTGACTCAAAGTCATATGTAATACAGAATGGTGTACCAATCTCATCCTGACGACGATATCTCTTACCAATGTTTCCTCTATCGTCAAATTCACAGTTATATTTCTTGGAAAGTTCCATAAAAATCTTCTCTGCGCCTTCATTTAACTTCTTGCTTAATGGAAGGACACCAATCTTAACTGGTGCAAGTGCCGGATGGAAATGAAGTACAGTTCTAACATCTCCTTCTCCGATTTCTTCTTCGTCATAAGCAGCACAAAGGAATGCAAGAACAACACGGTCTGCACCAAGTGATGGCTCGATAACGTAAGGAACATACTTTTCCTTCTTCTCATCATCAAAGTAAGACATATCCTGTCCAGATACATTCTGATGCTGTGTTAAGTCATAATCAGTTCTGTCAGCGATACCCCAAAGTTCGCCCCATCCAAATGGGAATAAGAATTCGATATCTGTTGTTCCCTTAGAATAGAAGCAAAGCTCTTCTGGTGAATGATCACGCAGACGCATCTCATCTTCCTTAATACCAAGATTTAATAACCAGTCACGGCAGAAACCTCTCCAGTACTGGAACCACTCAAGGTCTGTACCTGGCTCACAGAAGAATTCAAGCTCCATCTGTTCAAATTCTCTTGTACGGAAAGTAAAGTTACCTGGTGTAATCTCATTTCTGAAAGACTTACCAATCTGTCCAATACCAAATGGAATCTTCTTTCTGGAAGTTCTCTGTACGTTCTTGAAGTTTACAAAGATACCCTGTGCTGTTTCAGGTCTTAAGTAAACTGTATTCTTAGCATCTTCTGTAACACCCTGGAAAGTCTTGAACATCAGGTTGAACTGACGAATATCTGTAAAGTTATGCTTTCCACATGTTGGACATGCAATGTTGTTCTCTTCGATGAAGTTCTTCATCTTTTCCTGACTCCATGCATCTACAGATTCCTCAAGCTTGATTCCCTTTTCTTCGCAGAAATCTTCAATTAACTTATCTGCACGGAAACGCTCATGACATTCCTTACAATCCATCAAAGGATCAGAGAAACCGCCTAAATGTCCAGATGCAACCCATGTCTGAGGATTCATAAGAATCGCACAGTCTACACCAACGTTATATGGGTTCTCTGTAACAAACTTCTGCCACCATGCTTTCTTTACATTGTTCTTTAATTCAACACCAAGATTACCGTAGTCCCATGTATTTGCAAGACCTCCGTAAATCTCAGATCCAGGATATACGAATCCTCTTGCCTTTGCTAAAGCAACAATTTTTTCCATTGACTTTTCCATTGTTTTTCCCTCACCTTATCTTATTTATTATTTAAATACTATCACACTATAGCCCTGTGTCGGTTCGACATCAGCCTTTTTCTTTGCAATCGGAGTAACTCCGTCTCCGGTGTATAATATGGTGTCATAGCAATTAACTCGAATGGTTCCCTCTTTCAGTACATTCTCCATAATTATGATATGGTTCTCGCCCATATTCAAAAGCTCCTGACGTGCCACCTGCGTTCCTTCTGTATCAGTCCCTGTTAAAGTCATATTCAGATCATATCCTTCTGCATAAGCCTCTTGGACAGTACCAGCAAAAAGTGTTTCACTATTATATCCGCTATACGCATCCGCATTATTATAATTCAGGACTACCTTGATCTTTTGATCCACCATTTCACATGTTTCCAACGTAATCTCTGAGTCCGGATCCTGTTTTCCATAATCCGTAATTGTATCCTGAATCATTGCTTTCAAATCTTCTACGTTATAATAGCTTTCCGTAAAATCCTCTACAATTACACTTTCAATACTGCCATCTTTCATAATTGAAATAGAATTCACTAATTTTTCTTCTGTAGAAGTTTCTTCTGTGCCGCATGCAGTCGTACCCAAGACAAATGCAGCCAAAATCCCCATTAACATAAACTTTTTCATTTTACTTGCCTTCCTCACTTTCGCTTTCTGAAAGTTCTGCGTCCTATTATATCGAACTCATTCAAGATTTTCAAGTATTTCAAGGCTTTTAAAATTCCGATCCATCGTTTTGGAGCAAAGTCGTCTGCAAAACACACGCAATTCGTGCAATACTTCGTCTGATACCGTAAAAGAATAAAGCTTTTCAACCGGAGTTCTCATTATGTAGTCAACTGTATAAACAGTTGACTCCTGTAACCCTGATTCCGCCGTTACTCCAGGGAATTCTCCATTAATCATGATTGCCTTCAATTCAAAAATACTTCGCACCAATTTATGCGAAAAAGCCCTTGATGTCAATGCCCTTAGTGACTGATATATCAACTTAAGCATCCCTACTTCATCATTGTTCTCCCGCGTATAGTAGTCACAGATTTCCAGAAAATACATGCCATAGTAAGCTCCTTCAAAATCCTCTCGCAAGGATTCAAAGTAATTTGATATATCTGCTTCTGCCATGGTATAAGAGCTTTTTCCTGCATACAGCTTAAACTGACCAAAGGAAAAAGGATTGGTAGGTGCCATCAGCCGGTTCCCCGGCTTTCTTGAAGCTCTTGCAAATGCAGAAAGCTTTCCTCTCTCCTTCGTAAGAATAACGACTCTTCTGTCATATTCACCGATGGGTTCTGATTTAATTATGATTCCTGTCACAATTACATAATCCTGCATATCCTACTTCACGTACTTCTCCTGTCTTATCGCTGGCATTACAATATATATACTGCTTTTCAGATTCCTGTCTATACTCCAGATAATCTTTAATCTGCCCTGTTTTTGTAAAACGGTTCCAACCATCTTCGTACATTTCGCTTCTCCCTTCTGTATCTCGGCACAAACGAGCAGACTTTTATCTGCCCGTTGTTCATTTCATTATACAAATAGGGTTTGCTTTTTTCTAATTTCTATTCTGTCTCTTTTGGATCGTAACCAAAATTCTTAATCAGGAAATCACTGTCGCGCCAATCCTTCTTAACCTTAACCCAAAGCTGCAGATTAACATGCATTTCCAATAAATCTTCGATTTCCGGACGCGCCATAGAACCGATTTTCTTTAACATGGAACCGCCTTTTCCGATGATAATACCCTTGTGAGAATCTCTTTCACAGATAATCGTTGCATCAATGTCCACAATTCTTTTGCTGTATTTCATGGACTCAATCGTTACCGCAACGCCGTGCGGAATCTCTTCATCAATGCTTCGTAATACCTTCTCACGAATCAATTCTGCCACAATCTGTCTGGTCGGCTGATCTGTAATGGTATCCTCATCATAGAATGCAGGACCGTATGGAAGATATTTCATAATCTGTTGAATCAAGGTTTCTGTATTATCTTCCTTTAAGGCAGAAACAGGAACGATTTCTGCAAAATCCATCTGCTTTCTGTATGCATCAATATAGCCTAACAACTGCTCACGCTTTACCGTATCTATCTTATTCATAACAAGAATAACCGGTGTATTTACCTTTTTCAACTGTTCGATAATATGCTGTTCGCCTGCACCGATATAATCTGTTGGTTCTACCAGCCACAGAATCACATCTACTTCCTTAAGGCTTCTTTCTGCAATATTTACCATATAATCGCCAAGCTTATTCTTTGCCTTATGGATACCCGGCGTATCTACGAATACAATCTGTCCTTCTTCCGAAGTATACACGGTCTGTATTCTGTTTCGTGTTGTCTGAGGCTTCTTTGAAGTAATTGCAATCTTCTGTCCGATTAAAGAATTCATCAGAGTTGACTTTCCAACGTTTGGTCTTCCTATCAGAGCAGCAAAGCCTGACTTATACTTTTCATTCATTTTCTTTCTCCGTACCTTTCTGGACATTTTCCTGTGTCACATTTTGTAATTGATTGGGTTGCATCACGTTTTCATTCATTCTGTATGACTGCTGTGCATTTCTCTTCTTGGCTTTCTTAGCAGAATGCTTCTTCTCCCATTTTATGATTCCCTTAACGATCAGGAATAAAATACCAATCACTGCAAGAAATACCACAATATTTGGTATGCTGATAATCAATCCGATGAAGAAGCTTCTCAAACCATCTCCTACAGAATAAAGGTTCTCCATAAAGCCTGTCTTAATCTGTTCCCAGGTTCCTTTTGGTTCCTGCGGTGTATAGCGCACTACCTCTTCCACAGATAAGTATACCGTACTGTAATCAATCTGATTATCATAGGTTCTAAGTTGGGATTCCATACTCTCAATCTGATATTGCACCTCTGTCAGACGGCTCTCAATAGTAATAATATCATCCAGCGTTTCTGCCTGATCAAGGAACTCGAGCAGTCTTTCCTGCTCCTTTAAAAGCATCTTCTTATGGCTTTCCAAATCTACATAGTTTAACGTAACATCTTCTACATTTTCCTGACGATATGTAATATTCGAAGATCCTTCCACGATTTCCAAAAAAGAATCCAGCTTCGCTTTCGGAATTCTTGCCGTTATATTGCCGTAACGGTAATTCTCCATTCCCTGTGAACTAAAATGCTCTACATATCCACCAAGCGCTTCTATCTTCTGGTAAAGGTTTTGCACAAGCTCATCGTAATTTTCCGTTTCCACCGTCAAATCTACGGTTTTAATCAGTTTACGGTTCGTTTCCGAAGAGCTTTGTCCTTCAACCTCTACCACTTCTGCTTCCATGCTCTCTTCTGACACATAGTTTTGTCCATACATTCCTGCTGCATCCGTTGATGCAGATTTCACCATTGCCGATTCTGTTGTCGCATCATAGGAGCTGCTCCCACACCCCGTTGTGGAAAGCAGCAAAGTAAATGCAAGCCCGACTAATAATCCCTTCTTCATACGTATTCCTCCCTCACAAAAATCAATACAGAATTCTACTATAAGGATAATTAATGAAACAGATTTTCTATAGTTCCAAACATATCCTTATTTTCTTCAATTGCCTGACCATTTCCGACTACACAAACTGCCTCATTCTTCATAATAGTATCCATATAATCCGCCAATACTCTGATATCCTCCTGTGTACATGCAAGAAGCTCATCCCTCTCCTTTTGTACCTCTTCAAAAGTCAGGTTCGTCAGATAAGCACTGGACGAACGACTTCCCTTTGCTGACGGATTCATCGGAATATCCAAATCGCTGACTGCACCAATAATATACTTTGTCATGGTTCTTTCATCCGCTGTAAATCCACGCAGATAATCTCCTGTCTTTTCAAAGGTTTCCATGGTCTTTTTCAGATTTGGATCACGGTAAGATACAAAATAGCTGTCTCCGCTCTTTCCAAAATTACACATGCAGCCATATGCACCACCCTTGACACGTACATTGGTCCACAAATATTCATAGCCAAGAATAACCTTTAAAACTCTCAAGGCGCCTGTATAAGAAAGCTTTCCATCGGTTCGATAATTTCCTGCACGACCAACATACTGAATCTGTGCGGATGTTTCAAAGCCTTCATTTTTCTTAGTAAGTTCTACTGCAAAATGTTCCTTACGAACCGTTTCTGTGAAAAGACTGTTCTTTAATACCGGAACAAGTGGTTTTAACTTCTCATAGCCCTCCTCAGAAGCCGTAAAATCTACCATCAGGTTCTCCGGACGGAAGATGCATCTTGCAAGTTCTCCTAACTTTTCGATTAATTCTTTCTTATTTCCATCAAAATCTGCTTCTATCTTCTCAAGCAGGCGTAAGCAAGGAATTCCACTCACCATTTCTGATACGGCTGCTGTTTCACTAAAATATGACATAGCACGAATTGCAGCAAGGGAATGTCCTGCCGATGTCATATTTCCCTGCATACGTGACTTCATCTCTGCTACGATTTCAAGAATTCTGTTCTCATCCTCAAGGCTTGAAGTTGTCATGATTTCAGAAAGCAATCCGAATGCATTCTCTAATTCTTCATACATTGCCTTGGTCTTTACTTCAAAGGTAATCTTATATTCTTCCAGATTTCTGGCATTCACATAGGTGCTTACTGCTGTGTAGATACCGCCTGTATGAATATTTGTTTCATTATACAATTCGCCGTAGTTGTAATTCTTGGTGTCCACATATCCAAGTACATTCTTGAGAATTCCCACATAAGCAAACAAATCAGCCGGTACATTGGAAACATCAAAGATTAAACGGATATAGCCAATTCCATTGGTATAAATATTATGGAATAACACTTTCGTATCTTCTATTTCACGAACTTCATTAACAAAGCCCTCTGCCTCTTTCTTCATGTCTTCTCTTGTCAGCATCGGAATCTTTGCAAGATTCTCTGGTGCTTCCTCTGCATCCTGATATGCATGAAGTGCATGAGTATCATCAACAATCTTCTGAATCTCTTCTTCGGAAAGAGTTGCCTTATACGCCTGTAATTTATCGGCAAGTTCTTTCTCTTCTTTCGCTGTCAATCCTTCTTTCGGTGAAACGACAACCACCGTCTTATGATTGTTATGAATGAGATACTGATCAACTAACTGCTCATAGTAATCAGTGTCAATCTTCTCACGCAAAGTCTTAAATACGTCATTTGCTTCAATCATGTCAAATGCCATTTTGTCATCATATAACCAGGAATCGAACATCTGTAAGCCATACATCAAGCCCTTAGGATAAGAACCGAAATCTGCTTCTCTGTATTTGAACTCATAGTAATTAAGTCCTGCAAGTAGTGCTTTCTTATCTAACCCATCCTTAACGATTCTTACAAGCTCTTCCTCAATCGTAGAAACAAATTCATCCTTCTGAGAATCATTGGCATTCTTTGCCACAATGGAAAAATATGGCTGATAAATGCCATTTTCATATACACTGTAAACTTCTGTACCAATATTCTTATGAATCAGAGCAAGCTTTAAAGGTGCACCGGCAGCAGAACATACCGCATAATCAATAATCTGCATCGCATAATACAGCTCTTTGTCAAGACTGGTTCCAACAACTGCATTATAAGATAAATACGTATTATCCTCTAACGATTCTCCTTCCATAATCGGATAATCCTTGCATATAGTAACCGGCTGTTCAAATGGCTTCTGTAATGCTACATGAGAATCAATTTCAATACGGTCAAACTTGCTCAAATAATGTTCATCCATCCAGATAAGCTTCTCTGCCATATCCATATCACCATATAAATAGATATAGCTGTTAGACGGATGATAGTATCTTCCATGGAAATCAAGAAACTCTTCATAGCTCAGTTCCGGAATCACCTTGGGATCACCGCCCGATTCCACACCATATGCCGTATCCGGATAGAGCGAATTCAACACTTCTCTGTCATGTACATCATCCGGTGAAGAAAAAGCTCCCTTCATTTCATTGTATACAACGCCGTTCAGGGTAAGGGGCTCATCCGCTGACTCCATCTCATAATGCCAGCCTTCCTGACGGAATATCTTCTCTTCCTTATAAATGTTTGGGTAAAAAACAGCATCCAGATATACATGCATCAGATTCTGAAAATCTTTGTCATTGCAGCTTGCAACCGGATAAACTGTCTTATCAGAATAGGTCATTGCATTTAAAAAGGTATTCAAAGAGCCTTTTACCAGCTCCACAAAAGGATCCTTTACTGGAAATTCCCTGGAACCACATAAAACACTATGCTCTATAATATGTGGTACACCTGTGGAATCTGTTGGTGGTGTACGAAAACCAATATAAAATACCTTATTATCATCATCATTACTAAGAAGTGCTACTCTTGCACCTGTTTTCTTATGCTCTAATAAATAGCTCATAGAATTAAGGTCTTTGATTTCTCTTTTCTCAATGACCTTATATGCTGTTACGTCCTCTACTCTCATGCTGTCGCCATACCTTTCTTTTTATTTGTAACTGATTTTCTTCCATACTATGGATCTTCGGTTTATATACTGATTGTCATTAAAGCCAGCTTTGATATGGAAAAATCTTCAATGGTTGCCTCACCATTTTGAGCCATTTCCTTATAATTCTGAAGGAATTCCTTCATATTACAGGTTTTATGCACCCATTTTTCTTTTTTTTGACCAAAAAGCCCCGTTTTCTCTTCTTTGTAGAAGAAACGAATCTGTAATTTCAACTGTTCATAAATATGATAGGAAAATTCCTGCTGCTTAATCTGATACAAATGCTCCGAAATCTTACTCGCAAGCTCTATATCTTTACTAAAATAGGAACCAATAATCGCCTTGAACTTAAATGGCACTTCCTCAAGTTCCATCATTTCCGCATAAGAAAGCTCCTTTCCAAAATAAACATGGCTCACATCCTGCATAATATATTTAAAATCGTTATTTTCCTTCATTTGTTCCTTCCTCAATATAATCCATGTTATTTGCGGACAGTCTGATTGCTTCAAAGATTTCCTCTTCTTCAATCTCCATCTCTTTTGCAAGCTCTGCTACAGAAACCTTTCTAAGCAATTCCTCTGCCATTTCCTTCGCCTTATCGTTGATACGGTTTACTTTTTCAAGAATCTGCTCATCAATTCCTCTGTTATCGGAGTCTTCACCAATATAATCCTGCATGGCGTCCATAATCATCTTTCCAAGAAAGCCTTCTACTTCATCAATGGATTCCACGCAATCAAGCATGGTTACTGCTGTCGCAAGAGCTACATTACCTTCTCCAATCAAATCCTCGACCAAAGCTCCCTGTCCGGCATAAAGCTTTGCAATTTCCACAACCTGTGGCAGGAAGATTTCTATCAGCTTATTGCAGGCTGTCATATCCTGTGCCAACGCTGACATCATAATCGCTCTTTTTTCTCCATCGGAAACAGGTGGAAGCTCTTTTAACTCTTCCAGATAGATATTTAAATAATTCACATCTTCATCTGTCAGATTTTCATCCGTCTTTCCCGGTTCATCAATACCAATATTATTTTTCTGTAAATACTCATGAATCAATGCCAGCTGCGCTTCTCCAAGATTCATTTCTTCAAATGCTTCCTGAACCTGCTCACTGGTAAGCATATTCTCCTGTAATCTTGCTGTTTCCTTTAACTGCTCAAGAGTCTGTGCAAATAAAAGCTGTTCCTTTTCCATTTATTACTAATTCCTTCCGTTTTCTTATTTTACATGTGTATGTGTGAATAAATGTTCCTGACAATACTCATAATTGCCGTTACACTTTGAACAGAATCTGAATTCCAAATCCGGATATTCTTCACTAGTTCTTCCACAAATCGCACATTTATGCTTTGCGACTGACATAGGCTTTGCTTTCTTCACTTCCTTCTGAAAATCGTGACGGCGCTTTACCTGCCTTGGTGATATACGCATACGCAGTCCTCTTCTTGTCATAAAGAAGAATACAATAAAATTAAGCAAAGACGCAACAATAGATACTTTGCCGACCATCCATGTATTTACAAATTCATAAATTAATAATACCGCATACACGATGCCAAGCCATTTTACCTTAATCGGAAGAATAAACATCAACAATACCTGTACATTCGGGAAAGTTGCTGCAAATGCAAGGAAAATTGACATATTAATATAGTACGTACTAAATGAATAGGATGCCATCTGGAAGAACTGCGCCTCTCCCATAACAGCAATAGCCTCTCCCCATACAAGGTAGGACAATCCCATCGCCACAAAGCTTCCAAGTACCGTAAATATCATACCAAGAAACATGTATACATTATATAAAAATGTTCCCCATGTTCTTTCCAGAGAAGTTCCAATGGAATAATAAAAATACAGCATGACCAAAGTAAAGATGTCAAGAGAATCAGGTGGAACCAGAATCCATGTAACGATTCTCCAAATCTGTCCATGAAGAATCCTGTACGTATCCAACGTCAAATAACTTAAAAAGGCGGGATTGATCACATTCATCAAATACCCACATCCATAACATAAAATCAAATATAATGATAGATTCGATATCGCATATCTACCA
Source organism: uncultured Roseburia sp. (assembly GCA_964445375.1). Lineage (GTDB taxonomy): Bacteria > Bacillota > Clostridia > Lachnospirales > Lachnospiraceae > COE1. The sequence goes on along the minus strand of CAYUKO010000111.1, from coordinate 346 downwards.
AGTTTTCTTTCCATTTTATTCAAAAAATCCATAGACAACCATGCCTTTCCTTATAATATTAATTTTATATTTTCGCATTTACAATAATGTAAATCCGCACCTTCCCCATTTATCAGGAACTTATTTGATTGTAACATTCATAACTCTAAATGTAAACCAATCCGAAAGCCACAAGAAAAAAATAATATTTTTTTTAGATTTTACATATTATGGTAACAATTTTTTAGGAATTTGTTTGGTTGTATTTTTGCGAACGCTGTCGTATAATGTCAAATGTATGTTTATAAGTAAGAATATATTTTTATTTATTTTATAGTATTTTCAAAAAGAAAGGCATGGTTTATTC
>CAYUKO010000110.1:0-12925 GCA_964445375.1 uncultured Roseburia sp. | reverse complement strand
ACCCACGTATCTAGCTTGGAAGGCTAGTGTTCTACCATTGAACTACACCCGCATGTTATATATTCTGTTAGTCTTCTTTTCAGAAGAATCGGGGTGACAGGATTCGAACCTGCGACCTCCTGCTCCCAAAGCAGGCGCTCTAGCCAAGCTGAGCCACACCCCGTTATGTAATGAAGAAGTTTTTCTTCATTTTGTTTTGTCGCTTTGTCGTATCTCTCAGCGACTTGTTTAGTATATCTCAGTTTGTTTCGTTTGTCAACAACTTTTTTCAACTTTTTTTCATTTTTTTGTTTTTTCTTTTTTATCAAACAAAATGTAATGAAAAATGTGCTTCTCCTGCCTCATCAATCTCCATGATTATGTAAGAGGGTCTTCTATTCTCCTGCCTAGGATAAGAAAGACTTCCAGGATTAATCGCAACTATGTTGTCTGAGATATCAATCACCGGCTTATGAGTATGTCCATACATCACAATGTCTACACCCTGAGCAATCGCTTCTTCTTTCAGCATCTCATTGCCCATTCCGATGTAATATCGGTGACCGTGTGTTATCATAACACGATACTTACCTATTTGTAAAGTCTTTTCTGAAGGAAAATTTGAAAAAAAATCATTATTTCCTGCAACCATCTCTACTGGGCATCCTGATGCCTGTTCAATTGTATATTCACTTCCTTCGACATCTCCAAGATGTATGACCATATCCAATTTCCCTATATTTTGTACAACATTTAAAAAGTTATCATTTTTCCGATGTGTGTCACTGACAATCAAAATTTTCATAGCGTTCCCCTCATTCTGCCATGCTTTCTTTATTTCTGTATTGCTTTTCTCAACTGTTCTTTCATAATTTCAAGTGCTTTCCCTCTATGGCTGATCTTATTTTTTTCCTCTGGTGAAAGCTCCGCTGAATAACACTGGTATTCTGGTAAATAGAAAATAGGATCATAGCCAAAGCCGTTTTCCCCTTTTTCTTCATATCCTATAATACCTTCAATGGTTCCTCTGGTAACAAGACTTGTTCCATCCGGCATTGCTGCTGCAATCGCACAGACGAATCTTGCAGTTCTCTTTTCATCTGGTACTCCGTTTAATCTTTCTATTAAATTAGCATTCTTAATCGTATAGGAAGTATCCTCTCCCATATATCTTGCAGAATATATTCCCGGTTCTTTATTCAGATAGTCAATTTCAAGTCCTGAATCATCCGCTAAAACTACAATATTTTCCTCTTTAGAGGTACATGCTGCTACCGCTTCTGCTTTAATCACTGCATTTTCTTCAAATGTCGTTCCATTTTCATCTATATCAGTAAAAATGCCGGCTTCCTTCATAGATAATACCGGAATCTGTAAATCTGCCAGAATCATTCTGACTTCTTTCATCTTTCCTTCATTGCCGGTTGCAAATATAATCTTGTCTATTTTCATATCTATCTCCGTTTTTTCTTCTTTCTTCTACGAACCTGACACAGTTTCATCTGCCGGCAACCAATAGGTTTCCGACAGACATTTTACTATATTTTCAAGTGCTTCCATCATTTTCTGGTTCAAAGTATAGGTCTGCTCTATGTTTTTAGAACTTAAAGGCATCTGAAACTGCGTTAATGCAGTAGGTACCCATGACTTTTTCAGCCAACTATATGTATCTTCTTCGCATGCTTTAACACCGATTGATGTCATGTCCGTTAATTTTGCATACTCCTGTTGCATTAATACCGCAAGCTCTACATTACCAAATTCGGGAATAAAATAATCCGGATTACAAATGGTCACTACCTCTGTCACATTCTGATCCACAAGCTCCATGCCAATTACCACATCCGCACGTACCCGGTTTGCAAAATCTATGACATTCTTATTACTATATTCCTCCTGCAGTGCAAACGTCGAGAATATTTTCACATGATAATTTTCCTGTAGCTTTTGTATATACTGATTCCACTCATTTATTAGAAGGTTATCTCGATTCTCCCAAGGTGTATATACAACAATAACTTTTTCATACTGCTCGCGAAGTGGCATAAAAGAAAGGGTCAGTATCCCATTTTCATAATTCGTTTCATAACCACAAAACTCCTGACAATAAACCTCTATTACAATATCGCCATCATTCTTATAAACACCTACTGCTTCCATCCATGTAGAATCGCTTGTAAGAACAGTCCCTTCTTCCATATAAGAAACACCATCCGCCAGAGTAATAACAAGCTTATTCTTAGCAAATTCTTCACAAATCGATATTTTATTCTTTGGAACCTGAGCCGTAAATGAAATAACAAGCTTTGCACCCGGTTCATCCACAAGAGTTACCGGAAAGTTTCTCTTACGAACCGAACTTGCAGAAGCATTCTCCTGCCCAACAAGGGCTGCCTCTGCCACCATAGCAATTCTTCCGTGTGAATCAAAATACGCCTCAAAGTTCTTAAAGCATACAAGCAATCCAATCGTGCTTATTGCAAATAGAATTGCAGCTATTAACGCACCACGATAAAGCCTATCTCTCTTTTGTGTTATGTCCATTGCTTTTCATGCCTCTTTCCCACTAGCCCTGTGTTTTCTTCGGTGGCTTTGGACCTAAAAACTGATAATAGTAGGTCTTCATCATTCCATTATAAATTTTACGATTACGGTCTGCTTTTCTTCCTATATCTTTTTGGGCATTCTCATAAGAAGTAATCAGGTACATAGACCATGTATCAAGCTTCTTATATCGCTCCCCTATCTTCTTATATAAAGGTGGAATATTTGCTTTCTCTTCCAATCGCTCACCATACGGTGGATTGGTAATCAGAAATCCATACTGTCCATTATGTTCTAACTTCTCAACCCCTCGGGTTTCAAAATGAATCATATGCTCTACACCTGCAAGTCTTGCATTCTGCTTTGCAATCTTTATCATTTCCGGATCAATATCATATCCTTCAATTTGTACCTTTATAGAAGTATCAACCATGGAACGGGCTTCCTCATAGCAGTCATCCCATACATCTTTTCCAACAATATGCTCCCATTTGCGTGCAGTAAATCCTCTCTTCATTCCCGGTGCAATATTGGCTGCCATCAAAGCTGCTTCAATTGGAATGGTTCCACTTCCACAGAATGGATCTACCAGGATTCTGCTCTCATTCCAAGGGGTCAGCATAATCAAGGACGCCGCAAGATTCTCTGCAATTGGAGCTTTGGCAGTAAATTTTCTGTAACCACGCTTATGCAGTGACTCTCCTGTTGTATCCAAGCCTATCGTTACTTCATCCTTCATAAAGAATACACGAATCGGGAAGCTTTCTCCCTCTTCCGAAAACCAATTTACATGATATACCTGTTTCAACCGTTCTACCATGGCTTTCTTCATAATGGACTGGATGTCAGATGGGGAAAAGAGCTTACTCTTAACACTTGCCGCCTTGGCAACCCAAAACTTTCCATCTACCGGAATGTAATCCTCCCACGGAAGTGCCTTTGTATTTTCAAATAATTCATCAAAGGTTTCTGCATGAAAGCTTCCTACTTTAATCAGGATTCTTTCTGCAGTCCTAAGACCGATATTTGCACGGCACACTGCCTCTTCATCTCCAAAGAAGGTTACACGCCCATCCTCCACCTGAAGCACATCGTAGCCCAGGTCAATAATTTCTTTTTTTACTACGGCTTCCAGACCAAAATGGCATGGAGCTATCAATTCAAATTTTCTCATAGCTCTATATTACATTCATACATATTCCAAAGTCAATTGTATTTTAAAAGGGCAGCAAATATCTGCTGCCCTTTGCGCATAATCTATTTTAAGAGTCTATGCGTTTTTATCGATTATTGTTGGAATTGCTTGTGCTGTCCTTGCAATTCTTCTGGCTGTTTGCATTTTCATAGCTGTTGCTTGAAGAATTCTTTGTATTCTGGGAATTCTGGTAGCTGTTTGTACCAGCTGCATTCTGAGAATTGTTCTTTGTGCTGTTGCTTGCCTTGTTGTTGTTCTGCTTGTCTTCGTAATTGTTTGTACCAGACATATTCTATACCTCCAAAATTGTGCGGGATTATTCCCATTTTTCGAACATACTTTTTGTGCGTTTGCTATATTCCAAATGCATTTGCATGTTACGAGATTATCATTTGCACAATTGCACAAAATTATACCGTGCAAAATATTTACATATCTGGTTTACTTTGGAATCCCTGCATAAAACTGACAATTCTATTTTGGTAATTTTTGTTTTCTGAAAATTATTGACCTTTTAGGTCAGAATTGGTATACTAATATCAGTAAAGAGATACTCCTTCAATCCTCTTTACAACCCTTATATATTAATTATTTATACTCCCCTTAATGAAAAGCGGTCGCGAATGCGACCGTTTTTCTCTTTCTAATTCATCTTTTATCCATTGACCAATCCAGTCTATTATTGTAACCACTTTTGTATTTTCATTCTTTTAAAACGCCTTTATTTCTAATGTTTTCTGTATCAATATATTTTTATATGTTTACATAGTATTATAAAAGGCAGTGTGTCCTATTACACACTGCCTTGTCCATTTTTAACGTTTCCGCTGTCCTCCACCTGTAAACAAACGATATATCAAATAGCCTATTGCCAAACCAAGTATCACTGGTGACAGGAAAGTAAGAACGGAAAATGCAAGTTTTAAGACTACTACCAGTATCACAATAGCAATCAAAACAATCAACCAACCAGAAATTTGTATGCTTTTATGCTCATTACCATATCCCTGTTCCTGCGCTCCCTGTCCGCTCCTGCTTCCTTGAAAATTCCATCCACTCTGATTGGCTGTATAACTTTCATCACCATTTGCAAACTTATTGCTCTCTTCTATTGTCTTGGCCAATAGCCTCGGATCTCCAAGTGAGGTTAAAACCTCTTCCTCTGACTTCCCTCTTTGTATCTCCTGATTCATGTAATTTCGATAATAATTTACGTTTTCTTGTATGATTCTGTCTGATACCTTGCCAGTAAGTGCTTCCTGAAATGTTTTTAAGAATTCTTCCTGTCTCATATCGCTGTTAATCTCCATTCTCTGCGTATCATGTTCCGGCTACTTATCCATTCCACGTCCTTCCGTAAGTTTCTTTACAAAGCTTTCAGGTTCCTTTCGCATCTGTATCATATCATGAAATGCTTTTAGAACCATCCTGTCCTTATTGCACGCATCTGTATTTTTACCGGAATCTCCAATAATATTATATTTGTTCATCTGCCAGACAAATAAGTCGATCAGACTGTATCCACAACATTTGACTCTTTCTGTCAGATAATGATGTTCCAGATAAAATACCAGTTCGTCCAACAAATCCGGTGAAAAAAGTAGCTCTTCCCACAATGCCTCACACCAGCTTGCCGGTTCTCCAGCAATCTTACCTAATTCCAACAGCCCTTCATACGCCTTTACTTTTCTTGCGTCATATAAGATACCTGCCATAGGAACACCTCCGTTACATACTCTTACTCTATCATACTCATGCCATATCGTAAATTCCTATATACTAAATTTAATGAAAATATTATAGTTATAAAAAAGTGTTGCTTTTTTCAGAATCTCTTCTTTTTAAAGCAACACTTTCTATATTTAACCCTTTACAGCACCAGCAACCATTCCCTTGATGATTTCTTTACTAAATGCAAAATACAAAACCACAATCGGTGACATTGTAATTAGCATCGCTGCCATCTGCTTTGGATAATCAGATGCAAATTGTCCCTTAAACTGCGTTAATGCAAGTGGTACGGTCTGTAACGACACATTCTTGATCAGTACTAATGCAAAGGAGAATTCATTCCAGTTACCAAATACCTGAATAATCGCAATGGTAATCAGGATTGGCTTACAAATCGGAAGAATAATCGTCCATAAGGTTCTTGAAAAACTACTTCCATCAATTGCAGCAGCCTCTTCCAAAGCAATCGGAATGCCTTTTACATAACCTTCGACTAAAAAGATTGCAAGTGGCAAACCAAAGGAAACATACGGCAACAGCAGTGTAAACCACTTATTGGAAATTCCTACTTTGTTAAATACTACATAAATTGGTACCAACAATGAATGAATCGGAATCAACATACCCATCAAAAACATCAAATACAATAATCTGTTTCCTCTGAATTTTACTCTGGCAAGAATATAGCCAACAATAAAGCCAAATAAAACGATAAAGAGTACTGATAATCCGGTTGTTCTGACACTATTCATCATAGACTCTCCCAGATGATAGTCGGAGTTCGTCAAAATTTTGATGTAGTTTAGCAAAGTTGGTTCTTTTGGCAAACCAATAATATCTGCATTGAATGCTCTCTTTTCCTTAAAAGAAGAATAGAACATCCATATCAGTGGAAAGATACAGGTCAATGAGAAAATAATCATAATCAGATTTAAGAATACACCAAGAATTCCATTTCTCACTTTGTGTGTCTTGATTTCATTATTATTTGTATTTCCCATATTTTAGCCCTCCTTCTCACCCATAAGTCGTTTTAATAAGCCCTGAGAGCCGCCAATAACAATAAGTGACAATACAAAAATCGCTACCGAAATACAGCTACCGTATCCCATATTCGACTGACTAAAGGATATCTGATATCCATACATTGCCATAACCATAGAAGAGGTACCAGGACCACCCTTTGTCATAACGAAAATATTATCAAAAGCTTTCATATTACCTGCGATACACAAAGTAATACATACAAGCATTGTGTTCTTAATCAAAGGAAGTACAATATAAATCGCTCTCTGGAATGCATTTGCTCCATCAATCTCTGCACTTTCAAAGATTTCGGTATCAATGGATGCAATTGCTGACATAATAATAACCATATAGTATCCTATGTACTGCCAAATCAGAGGAATACACACAAGAAGCATAACCAGATTCGGCTCATTCAGCCAGACTTTACATAAGTCTTCTCTTCCAATCAGCTTCAAGAACCAGTTAATAATACCGTACTGGTAATGATAAATCATATTCCAGATCAAACCGATACATACTGCTGCAATCGTACTTGGAAAGAATCCAAACGTTCTGTGAATCGTCTTAAACTTTACAAGTTTCGAATTGATTACCATAACCAAAATAAATGCAATACCAATCTGTCCCAAAATACATGCAACTACCAAATATATATTATGACCAAAAGACTGCCAGAAAACGTCATCATGTATAAGAGTGACGTAATTGTCTAACCCAATAAATGTCTTATTTGGTCCGCCCTTCCATTCGTAAAAACTATATACAAAGGCGGTAATCAATGGCACAAATACCGTGAATACAAATGCCGCAACCGGCGCTAATAAATATAGAAAGATAACCCATCCCTTAGGTTTAATTGTTTTTAACATTTCTTCCCCTCCCTGGAAATTTATGAAGTGAGCCGTTCTGTCCTGTCACAGAACGGCTCGATATCATTAGGAAGTTTCCTTATTTACAATTTACACTTACTTCTTAGTAATTTGCTTCATATGCTGCCTGTGCATTTGCTGCTACTTCTTCCGGTGTCTTATCACCATTCATAAGATCCTGTAAATCTGTATTTAATACATCCCATACAGCACTGTTAATATAAGAGTCATAAATTTCACATGTAGATGTATCAACGTAAGACCAGTTATAGAAGTCCTGTGTAATCTGGTCAAATCCACTTAAGTCAACATCATCAACCTTAGTAAGTCCACCAAGAGCATAGTTCTCTGCTACGAAAGAAGAGAATGCTGGTCCTGTAATATATTCTGCAAGGTCAATCGCTGCTTCTAACTTAGCTGGATCATCAGCAAGCTTAGCATTGATTGCTACTGCATAACCAAGACCGATATTCTGTGAATCAGGTGCCTTTGTTGCATCTGCCGGCTGTGGAAGAACCGCAAATCCAATATTTGCCCACTTATCAGGATCTGTTTCCTGTAAAGTTGCTGCAACATAAGATTCATCCCAGTTACCGCCGATAAATGCTGCTGCATTTCCAGCAATATAGTACTCACGAGCATCTTCATTCGTTACTGCATTATAATCAGCATTGAAGATATCTGTCTGAGTAAATAATCTCTGAGTTTCCGCTAATGCTGCTACGAACTCTGCATCTTCGAAAGAAGCGCCACCCTTAGAAATCATGCTTGAGAACCATTCTGGTCCTGTATATCTGTTACCTAATGTTGATAAGAAGCAAGAGTTAGCCTGCCACTTTCCACCATTACCGAAAGCAACGGTTGTAATTCCCTGTTCATTGAAGTATGCAGAAGCTGCTTCTACTTCTTCCCATGTTGAAGGGAATGTATCATATCCTGCATCCTTCCACATCTGCTTATCATAGATTACTACGGTACATGTACCACCTGTTAAACATGGATAACCGTAAATCTTACCCTCTGTTGTAAATGGTGTAAAGTATGCTGTATTGTAATCAGCATAATATGGAGAAGACTCGATTGTTTCTGTTAAATCAAGGATTAATCCCTGGTTTGCCCAATCAATCGTATTCATACCCTGTAATAAGAATACATCTGGAAGATCACCAGCTGCTGCAAGAGTAGCAAGCTGTGTCTTATATTCTGCATTAGCAAGAACATTCTGAGTTAAAGTAATATCCGGATGTGCTTCATCCCACTCAGTAAGTACGGTACGGAATCCATCAGAACCACCATTACCCTGTGATTCTTCTGATGTAGAAAAGTGCATAATTTCTAACTCACCTGCATATGCACCTTCTGTTGTAGCAGCAGCTTCTGCATCTGTTCCTTCTGCTGTTGTTTCTGTCTTTGTCTCTGTTGCTTCTGTCTTTGTTTCTGTTGTAGCTGTTTCAGATGAACCGCCACAACCTGTTAAAGCAGTTGCAACCATTGCTGTTGACAATAATACACTGATAAGTTTCTTCTTCATTGAATTATTCCTCCCTTTTCATGAATAATTAATATAGTTTCTTCTATATTAAACTGCGTTCTTTTCAAACCACAGTTCAATACTCCCCTGAAAAATCATACTGCCAGCTACACAAGCCTGGCTACCGACTCACCTTTTATCAGTTTTCCTTCCACCGTATAAGCTTTTACAATGGTAGATTTTGGTTTCTCTATTAAATTAATAAGTTCTCTTGCTGCTGCGGAACCAATATCTGTTGTATTCTGATGATACGTTGTCAGTCTTGGATCAAGCTGTGACGCAATCAAAATATCATCATATCCTGCAATCGAGATATCCTGCGGAATCTTAAGGCCTCTATTCTTAATCATATTCATACCACCAATGGCTGAAAAGTCATCCGGATACAAAATACAGCTCGGGGCTTCGCGTAATTCAAGTAATTCATTTGTAATCTGTCCTGCGGTAAAAGAATCCCTGTACTTTGCCTCCCTGACATATTCTTCTCTGGCTTCTATACCATGCTGCTCCAGAAAATGATAATAGGTCGACAACCGATTCGATGTAACCGCTGAATCTTCACCATGAATATAGGCAATTCTTCGATGTCCCTGCTGATAAATATACTCCAATAAAGATTTCATTCCACCAACATTGTCCGACATAACGGATATTCGTCCATTAAATACATAATCAATCGTAACAACCGGAAGTTCGCTCTGAAGAAGTTCAATCACTTCAGGATCTTTATAATCCACAATCGCAATCATAACTCCGTCCATTCCTCGATAAATACTGTGTTCCAGATATGACATTTTATCCTTTCGCAGTTTCGAGTTATTCAAAAAGGTAATGTCATAACCACTATTCTCCGCAGTCACCTTGAAGTTCTCAAGTACCTGAGCAAAATAGTCATGCGTCAATCCGCTTCCTGCATCATCCTTATATAATACGCCAAGATTATAGCTCTTGTTTGTCTTCAATGCTCTGGCTGAAAAGTTGGGATGATATCCCATCTCCTTTGCCCTGCGCTTGACCATAGCCTTGGTTTCTTCCCCTATGTCGCTATGATTATTTAATGCTTTACTAACCGTAGCTACCGACACGCCACATGCCGCAGCAATGTCTTTCATAGATACCATAAGTTATGCTCCTTTCTTATCTTAATCGATTACGTATTTTATCATATATCATTTTGCACAATTTTGCAATAGTTTTTTTCGTTTTTATATTCATTTTTTCTTTACACAACTTTTTTTCTCTATTTTGGGCGGTATTTTTGCTCTAATTTTTCCTGTTTTTTTATCTTAATTATACTTAAACAGAATACGAAGTAATAGATTTTTCATATAATAAGTTTCCATGATACATACAAAAATCATATCTATTTTTGTACACTTTTCCTTGATTTTCTTTCATTTTTTGCTTGCTTTTGTCACATATATTATGTATAATTCGAGCATAACAGGTTTTACTTAAACGTTTTCTGTACGACCTGAATTACAATAATGAATCATTTGTAAAGGAGAATTGCATATGAAATTCGGATATTTTGACGACGCAAACCGCGAATATGTCATTACTACTCCCAAAACACCATTGCCATGGATTAACTATCTTGGATGTAATGAATTCTTTTCATTAATTTCAAACACATGCGGTGGTTACACCTTTTATAAGGATGCAAAATTATTAAGACTTACACGTTATCGTTACAATGACGTTCCTTATGATACAAACGGTAAATACTTCTATATTAAAGATGGCGATACCGTATGGAATCCTGGCTGGCAGCCTACTAAGACTGACCTTGATTCTTATGAATGCCGTCATGGTATCGGCTATAGCCGTTTCACTTCTTCTAAGAACAATGTACAGGCTTCTGTTCTGACCTTCGTTCCTATGAATGATAACTGTGAGATTTCACAGGTTAAGTTAAAGAACCTCTCTGATACAAATAAGGAAATTTCTCTTTTCTCTTATGTTGAGTGGTGTCTGTGGAATGCAGATGATGATTCCCGTAACTTCCAGAGAAACTTAAGCACTGGTGAAGTGGAAGTAATCGGTTCTACCATTTATCATAAGACAGAGTATAGAGAAAGACGTAATCATTACGCTATTTATACCGTAAATACTCCTGTTGATGGTTTTGATACCATCCGTGAAAGCTTTATCGGTACATACAACGGTGCAGATAAGCCGGAAGCTGTTCTTGCCGGAAAATGTACCAATTCTATGGCAAGCGGCTGGTCTCCTATTGCTGCTCACCAGCTTAATGTAACTCTTGCTCCTGGCGAAGAGAAATCTTTCGTATTCTTACTTGGATATTTAGAGAATCCACAGGATCAGAAGTTCGAAGCTCCAAATGTTGTAAATAAGGCTCCAGCCAATGCCATGATTGCAAAATACAACTCTGATGCAGCTGTTGAAAAGGCATTTGCTGAATTAAATGAATATTGGAACAACTTATTATCTAAATATACGGTTGAATCTTCTAATGATAAGGTTAACCGTATGGTTAATATCTGGAATCAGTACCAGTGTATGGTTACCTTTAACATGAGCCGTTCCGCTTCTTATTATGAATCGGGAATCGGTCGTGGTATGGGATTCCGTGACTCCTGTCAGGATTTACTTGGCTTCGTACACTTAATTCCAGACCGTGCTCGTGAAAGAATCATTGATATTGCTTCTACCCAGTTCCAGGATGGTAGTGCATATCATCAGTATCAGCCATTAACCAAGAAGGGTAACTCCGATATCGGAAGCGGCTTCAACGATGATCCTTTATGGCTGATTGCAGGTACCAGTGCATATATTCGTGAAACAGGTGACCTTTCTATTTTAAATGAAATGGTTCCTTTCGATAATGATATGAGCGTTGCAGCTCCTCTTATGAACCACTTAAAGCGTTCCTTTGATTATATTGTAAATCACAAGGGACCACACAACCTTCCATTAATCGGACGTGCTGACTGGAATGACTGTCTCAACCTTAACTGCTTCTCTGAGCATCCGGGTGAATCCTTCCAGACTTTTGGTCCAAGCGAAGGACCTGTTGCTGAATCTGTATTCATCGCAGGTATGTTTGTAAAATATGGCGAAGAATATGCACAGCTTGCAGAGCTTCTTGGTGACAAGGCAGAAGCAGAGCGAGCAAGAGCAGAAGTTGCTACTATGTATGACGCTATCTTAAAGGATGGTTGGGATGGCGAATGGTTTGTCAGAGCTTATGATGCAAACAGCAATAAAGTTGGTTCCAAGGAATGTGAAGAAGGTCAGATTTATATCGAGCCACAGGGATTCTGTGTTCTTGCAGGCGTTGGTGTAGAAGAAGGCCATGCTAAGAAAGCATTGGATTCCGTTAAGGAACGTCTTGATACAGACTACGGTATTATGATTTTACAGCCAGCTTATACAAAGTATCATCTGGAACTTGGTGAAATCTCTTCTTATCCACCAGGATACAAAGAGAACGCTGGTATCTTCTGCCACAATAACCCATGGGTATCTATCGCAGAAACCGTAATCGGACGTGGTGACAGAGCATTTGAAATCTACCAGAAGACATGTCCTGCTTATGTAGAAGAATTCAGTGAAATTCATAGAACAGAACCATATGTATATTCTCAGATGGTTGCAGGACGTGATGCAAAATATCACGGAGAATCCAAAAACAGTTGGTTAACAGGTACCGCTGCTTGGACTTTTGTTAATGTTTCACAGTATATCCTTGGTGTATACCCTACACATAATGGATTGAGTATTAATCCTTGTATTCCTGAAGGCTTTGGTGATTTCAATTTAACCAGAAGCTATCGTGATGTTGTATATCACATTACGGTTAAGAATCCTAAGAATGTTCAGAAGGGTGTTGCTTCCATGACTGTTGATGGAGTTGCTGTAGAAGGCTGCGTAATTCCTTATGAAGCAGGCAAGAAGGATGTTCAGGTAGAAGTTATCATGGGATAATTTATCCTGTGTTGACTTATATATATACTACTTTCCCAGTAAGTAATCGGGTAGGAGGTAGATAATTATTTTATCTACCGACCTCCCACACCACCG
>CAYUKO010000109.1:0-13001 GCA_964445375.1 uncultured Roseburia sp. | reverse complement strand
CCATGGAAAGAGTTCTGATCTTCTCATGAAGCTCCTGACGATTTCCACCATTCTTTACTGCATCCATCATGATATTCTCTGTTGCCATAAATGGAAGTTCTGACATTAAGCGTTTTGTAATAACCTTGTCATATACAACAAGACCATCTACAACGTTAAGGCAAAGGTCAAGGATTCCATCAATTGCAAGGAAAGCTTCTGGAATAGAAAGTCTCTTATTGGCAGAATCATCCAATGTTCTCTCAAACCACTGTGTAGCAGATGTGATAGCTGGGTTAAGAGCGTCAATCATAACGTATCTAGAAAGGGAAGCGATTCTTTCACTTCTCATTGGATTTCTCTTGTATGCCATAGCTGAAGAACCAATCTGATTCTTCTCGAACGGTTCTTCTACTTCCTTTAAGTGCTGTAACAGACGAATGTCATTTGACATCTTATGAGCGCTTGCAGCGATACCTGCAAGAATATTAGCTACTCTTGTATCTACCTTTCTGGAATAAGTCTGTCCAGATACTGCATAACATTCCTTGAAGCCCATCTTTGCAGCGATCATTGGATCAATCTTATCGATAGTTTCCTGATCACCATTGAAAAGTTCTAAGAAGCTTGCCTGTGTTCCTGTTGTTCCCTTGGAACCAAGAAGCTTTAAGGTACTCATCACATACTCAAGATCTTCTAAATCCATTAAGAATTCCTGTGTCCAGAGTGTTGCACGCTTACCTACTGTGGTAGGCTGAGCTGGCTGGAAGTGTGTAAATGCAAGTGTAGGTAAATCCTTATACTTCTCTGCAAATTTTGCAAGCTCTGCAATAACATTAACAAGTTTCTTGTGAACAAGCTTTAATGCCTCGTTCATAACGATAATATCTGTATTATCTCCTACATAGCAGGATGTTGCTCCTAAATGGATAATACCTGCTGCCTTTGGACACTGCTGGCCATAAGCATAAACATGACTCATAACATCATGACGAACAAGCTTTTCTCTTTCTCTTGCAACATCATAATTAATATCATCCACATGTGCTTTCAACTCGTCAATCTGTTCCTGGGAAATAACCGGCTTACCATTCTCACTAAGTCCAAGTTCCATCTCTGTCTCAGCAAGTGCAATCCAAAGCTTTCTCCATGTACGGAACTTCATATCAGGTGAGAAAATATACTGCATTTCCTTACTTGCATAACGCTCTGATAATGGGCTTACATATCTATCTGTACTCATTTTATTCTCCTTTTTCTTTCATTATGGTAATTCGAAACATCAGCACAAATCCGTTTATTTCTCGTAGTCACCTCTAATATCTTCCTTTGGTGGTTCGAGCGGATATACACCTGTAAAGCATCCTTTACAGATATGAAGTCCTTCTGACATTTCCTCTAATCGTTCCAGTTTAAGATATCCTAAAGAATCTGCACCGATAATCTTTCTGATATCCTCAACACTTCTATTATATGCTATCAGCTGTTCCCTTGCAGGCACATCCGTTCCAAAATAGCACGGCCACAAAAATGGCGGTGAACTGATTCTTACGTGCACCTCTGTTGCACCCGCATCACGAAGCATCTTCACAATACGGTCTGACGTTGTTCCTCTTACAATCGAGTCATCAATCATAATAACTCTCTTACCTGCAACAGCTTCTTTTAAAACATTCAATTTTACCTTAACACTTGACTCTCTGCTGCTCTGTTTTGGCTTAATGAAGGTTCTGCCTACATATCCATTCTTAACAAAAGCAGTTCCATAAGGAATTCCTGATTCCAAAGAGTATCCAAGTGCCGCTGCATTACCGGATTCCGGCACTCCTACTACAAGATCAGCTTCCACTGGCGAATCCTGAGCCAAGAATCTTCCTGCCTTAATTCTGGATGCATAAACACTGACTCCATCAATATGACTGTCTGGTCTTGCAAAATAGATATATTCAAAGATACATCTTCCTTCTTTTTCCTTCGGAAGTGCTCTTGACATATCTGATACAATGCCTTTTTCCGGTGTAATCGTGACTGTTTCACCCGGTAAAACATCTCTTACGAACTCTGCGCCAATGGTATCCAATGCACATGTTTCTGATGCAAGGACATAAGCGTTATCCCTCTTGCCAATGCAAAGCGGTTTAAATCCAAATGGATCTCTTGCGCCAATCAGCTTACGAGGACTCATGACAACCAGAGCATAAGCACCTTTTATCTTGCAACAGGCACGATTCACAGCCTCTTCAACCGTCTTGGAATTGAGACGTTCTCTTGCAATATGATAAGCGATAACTTCGGAATCAATAGTAGTCTGGAAGATTGCGCCTGTGTACTCCAACTCCTTTCGCAGCTCGGCTGCATTAATCAGATTACCGTTATGCGCCAGTCCCAAGGTTCCTTTCACATAATTGAGAACCAGCGGCTGTGCATTTTCACGCGTTGATGCACCGGCTGTGGAATATCGTACATGACCAACTCCAATATCACCACGAAGCGGTTCGAGATTCTCATGGGTAAATACTTCGTTTACAAGTCCCATTCCTTTATAGGATAGTACCTTTCCCTTCGGTCCTGCTGTATCACTGACTGCGATACCACAGCTTTCTTGTCCTCTGTGCTGTAAAGCGAACAATCCGTAGTATATAGTGGACGCCACATCGTTGCCACTAAAATCATACATTCCGAATACGCCGCATTCTTCATGAAGTATGTCTTCTGTCTGCTCTCTTCCGTTTTTAACCGATTCACCTTCCGGCAAAATCTTCTTCTCTATTTCTTCCATATTCAATTCTACCTTTCCTTATCTATTGCTTTAAAACATCAACCTTAAGTCAAGGTAGCTTTATTCAAATTCTTTTCCAGTAAGAAGTGCAAATGCTTCTTTATACTTATCAACGGTCTTTTCAATTACTTCTTCTGGAAGAAGATAATCGCTGTCCGGATTAGCCTTTAACCAATCTCTTACATACTGCTTATCATAAGAAGGCTGTCCCTTTCCTGCTTCATATCCTTCTAATGGCCAGAATCTTGAACTGTCTGGAGTTAACATCTCATCACCAATCACTACATTTCCGTTTTCGTCAAGACCAAACTCAAACTTTGTATCAGCAATGATGATTCCTTTGCTTAATGCATATTCTGCACACTTCTTATATAATGCAATTGTTGCATCCTTAATCTTAGTTGCATACTCTAATCCCTTTCCAGGATAGCTTGCTTCTAAAACTTCTACACTTCTTTCAAAAGATATATTTTCATCATGCAGACCGATTTCAGCTTTTGTACTTGGTGTGTAGATTGGTTCAGGCAGCTTTTCTGATTCCTTTAATCCTTCCGGAAGCTTGATACCACATACGGTTCCATCTTCCTGATAGCTTGCCCAGCCGCTTCCTGTAATGTAACCACGAACGATACATTCAATTGGAAGCATCTCAAGCTTCTTACACATCATGCTGTTTCCATCGAATCTCTCGTTCTGGAAGAATTCCGGCATATCTTTTACATCTGTGGAAATCATATGATTTGGTAACACATCCTTTGTAAAGTCAAACCAGAACTTAGACATCTGAGTAAGGATTGCACCCTTCTTGGTAATCTTGTTCTTTAAGATGTGGTCAAAAGCTGAGATTCTGTCAGTTGCCACAATGATAAGGCTATCTCCATTATCATATACCTCACGTACTTTTCCTTCTTTAATCGGTGTAAATTCCTGCATGTTTTTTTCCTCCTAAAATCTTATCCCGCCATATGGCGTTATGTTTCGCATAAATTATAATACAGGGGCTTTTAGAAAGTCAATGTATTTACATTTCTTTCAAGCCCCTGTATGATAGAAAAATATTTCATTTTTATCTAGTTTTTTGACAAATTGCCTTATAATGGTATTTTACGCAAGCGCTTTCTCATATTCAGATACCATATCAAGAATCTTCTTAGCATATTCTGGGAACTTCTGTACCAGATCTTTTACTTCATCCTGAGCATCCTGTGCTACCTTAGCATTATATTCCATCTGTTTTCTAAGCTTCTGTCTTCTGATAATGAGTCCGTGTCTGATTTCTACCATTTCCTTATTATCATATAAAGCAACCGCCTGGTGAAGCCAGATATTTGGATCCTGAACCTTACACTTTCTTAACAGTTTAATAAATGCTGCCTGATTGAAATCCAAATCCTTCTGAAGCTGGCTTTCCTCTTCACGCTGTTTGCTTTCCTCTTCGTATTTTCCCCAAAGCTTCTTCAAATCAGCCGAACTATCCACATCATACTTCACATAAAGGTATTCCAAAAGGTTTGTATTGTTAACATAACGAATCTTAACTGTATTCTGAAGCAGTACAATCTTGTTGATCGCCTTGTTCACTCTCACAAGCTCTCTCTGACTATCTCCATGCTTTACATAAACGAAAGTAAGTGTTCCTGCTGCAATTAACACTGCAATCAGATAGCCAAGTGTGACATCCATTTTAAAGGTTACACCAAGAATAGCCAGCAAAATCATCAAAAACACCATGGAACCTACACAAATTGCCGTGATTCCTTTCATATTCTTCTGTCCATTCTGTAACTCATTTTTTCTGAAATAGTAAGCCTGTTTCTCTCCTTCTAAACGATTCAAATCTCGTTTTACAAGAACCTGATACTCTTCTGTCTTCTTCAATTTATCATAGCCTGCCGGCATGTATTCCGCAATTCGTTCCATATGCTGATACTGCTCTTCAGACATAATATTCTTTCTTTCGCGTTTCTGCTTATGATTGTTCTCAAGCTCTACGAGCTGCTTTGCCATATTGGAAAGCTGCTCTTTAATTTCCGGTGGAAGGGCATCAATTTCTTCCATATCTGTAAGATATGATGTTACCAGGTTGTACTCTCCTCCCAGTGTTTCCAGCTCTTTGGACGCCTCTGCCATCTGTTCTAAACAAGCCTTTACATATCGTTCTCTTTGCTTCTTGTCATGGATGTCCACATCATCTCGTTTTAAGCTAGTCTCCTCTTCTGCCGGAATGTACTCAACCTCTTTAACCTGTACTTTCCTTCTTCCAAACTTCTCCTTCACAGTTCCAAGTAATCCCATATGAATCCCCCTTACTTATGCCTTACATGGTTTGTCTTCTATAATCTTCTTTGAGATTTTGTATCAGTTCCCCATTTTTCTGATAATAAGATATATCCTCTTTCCATTCTTGCAAACGAAGCTTTTGTTTGGATGCAAGCCACGCCTCTTTTGCCGCCTGTATACTTTCCTCTACCTGTTCAAAATCCTCCTGCCATCCTGCATGTTCCCGTATAAAATTACCATAATCAAAATCTGTCATGGCTTTTCTGTTTGCCAGAATATATGCCTGTCTTGTCTGCTTTGTCTCCTGCAACCGATATGACTCATAATAATAGTCTGCTGCCAGTCCAAACTCAAAATTCATAGCATATATGGATGCAATATTATAATAGAGCATTGCTCTGGTTTCACTGTCCTGCTTTGGTGTCTGGGCAAGCAATTCTGTATAAATCAGCAATGCCTGTCGAAACTTTCCTGACTGGTAAAAATATTCTGCCCTTTTCTTCATGCGTTCAAAAGGTGACAATTCTGCCTGTTCCTTCAAGATTCTATCAACCTTTTTTATGATGTTCTCACCATAAATTCTCGTCTTCTCAAGAATCGTTGTAACAAAAGCAGCCGCCGACACATGCTTTCTTATATATACATCCAATTCATCAGCCAGCTCCTGCATTCCACATTCTGTACGAATCCAGTCGACTAAATCCTGACAAATAATGTCATAATCGAAGAAATATATCCTATCTATAAAATAATAACACAATTCTTCCATAGAATACAGATAAATATCTGATAAATTTACATAAAATGGTTTTTTTGCATAATTTCCTATACACAAATACACATTATTCACTACAATATCTTGCCTCTTTCGTTACTTATTCCCTGAAATCTGCCCTAAAGAAAAGCTTTCCTTCCAAATCTGCCCAGTTGACGGAAAGAATTCGCCAAAGCCTTTATCCGCAACTTCTATCGCCACCGTGTCAGCATCCTCCATGTATACAGAAAGTCCAATTCGGTTTGTGCGGTTTCCTCTCACCTGAAATCCGTCTAATGTAATTTCTGCAATTCTTGGTTTTCCACCATCTAATGGTGTTACCGTAAGTGGAAGTCTATTATTTCTTTCCAGAATAAAATCCATCTTTTTTCTCGCTTCAAACCAGTTTGTTCCTGCATCCAAAAGGGGCTGATATGTTTTTTCCTGTCCCTTGTTACACGAAATACCGATATTAGCCCTTAGCTTTTCATCTGATAAAAAAACATATTCCTTCGAAAGTGTAGAAGGCAGTACCTTTTCCCTTGCGCCATAGCAGGCTCCCTTACTAAAAAGATTATTACCCTGAAACACTCTTCTGTCTCTACACAGGAAACGCAATGATTCCTTACACCATTCCTTTGAAAAAACATCTCCCAGTAAAAATACTGACGTTACATTTCTTCCCTCACATTGCTCCTTGACAATTTCCAGAAAAGCATCGTCTAGTTGCCTGAAAAAAGCGGTCTTTTGTTCTGCTTTCATACTTGACACATCTGTCATTTTCATCTGTGGAAACATGTCACCTTCCATAAATGCCACAATCGGTCTTGTGTTGCGGTTCATCTGCAAGTTAAAGCTTCGTATGCCATCTGTTCTGTATTCATATAACAATACATCATGAATCCACATTTCTTCGGGCTGATGAATCATGTATTGATAAAAGCAATCCTCATGCGACATAAAATACACCGAAGTTCTTCTGATATCCAGTCTTTGAACGATTCCCTTTAACATATCCATTAATTCTGTATTCATATCCTTCATAGTAAATACAATACAGACTATATCTTCAAGCCTTGCATAAGAGGATACAAGTACCATACATTTTCTTAAAAACACCTCTAGAAGCTCTTCTGCTTCAAACTCCTCATCGCCTACCTGCACCTTTACACGATTCTTTGCTAAAAGAATAAGATCCTCTACCAAAGTTCCCTGTTTCTGGGCTGCCTGATGCAATGCATCCTTTCCCATTGTCCAAAGTCCCTTGACTGTCTGATTACCATTTTGTATCTCTTCATCCAAAGTTTTTCTGCACAGCACCGTTGGAATATGATACTCCTCTGCACCGGCTATCAGGCTAATCGTATCCGGCATGCTTTGATCCACCCTGCAAAGACTGATTTGTGAACTATCGTTTCCAAGGTCAAATCCAATAACTACTTTATTCTTTTTTGACATTTCGTCCAACGCTTTTTCCAAAAACATTCTCTGCTAAAAACTCCTCTTTCCCTATCACTTTCTTACGGTCTCAGCAACAAGTGCTTCGACCTGTCCTAAATAGATACACCCATTCTTATATAACGCGGAACAGCTCTCTTGTACAGTAATCCTGTTCCATATATTCTTCCATTAATTGCCACGCTGTCGTTGTATCCTGCATATCCAAACTGACAAGGATGTCATTAATACGAAAGAATCTGCCCTCCTTCGTCATATTCTGCAAATTATCGCCCAATATGGTATTACTTTCCGTAACCTGTTCTTCTCCATCCGTTACTTCTGTTATGTAATACTGCAGCACTTCTCCATGAAACAAACTGAACACCTTAACAAAAATTCCACCATACATTTCCTGCAGTTCTTCTATTTCATAGTCCTTCTGCAAACCTTCCGTATCCTCATCCAAAATATAATGAATTCTCACTCTTGCTCCCGGTTCTGTCTTATACTCTACAAAAGTCTTATCTTGATAATAATGCAGCTGTGGCACCAAATCTGCAAGCCTCTGATAAAATGGAAAATACATATTTTTCTGCAAAAGATCTTCTATAAACAAGATGATGGTTTCACGCATAACATTCATGCAGTTTTTCCTATCTTCGGCCCAAAACTTCAGCAAAGTCAAACGGAACAGCACTTCTGCATCGCCGGTCTGTCGATACCGCTCATAAAGCATTTCAAAAATTAACGTATCCACTACAGAATCCATAACAAAATATTCATATGCGGTATCACGCAGGCACTCTTCTACCAATTCTTCATCGTGTTCCGGCAACTTACTGTATTCTAAAAGCAGTGCATCCTTTTCCGGAATGAATGTATTGGTATAACGCATCTGTCGAAGCATCTTCTTCATAATGAGTGCGGTATCCATCTCTAACTCATTTGCTGCTTTCCAAATATCCCTTAGCTGCGTGGTCTTCCCTTTAAAATACAACATTAAATAGGAAAGAACATTCTCATCATATCTGGCATGTAAAAATATATAATGTGCCACATTCACCAAAAACTCTTCCTCTTGAAACTGGGTCGTGGCAACACGCCGGCTGATCAGTCTTGCGATTGCTTTCAGATTCACACCGGATGGTCCATAGAATTTCAACCACTGATATGCCTTTTCAAACATACCTCTTGATATCATAAATCGGATGAATTCTGCCCTTTCTTCCGCCTCCATGGCATTAGGTTCTATTTCCTCCAAAAAAGCATCCAATTCACCAATCATATCATTATCATAATAATAATGAAGGAGCTTTGTACGTATTTCCTTTTTAAATTCCTCAATGACCTGTTCCGATTCGGAAAGTGCCTTAAAACGCTTCTCATTCTCAGCAGTAACTGTAATATATCCTTTATCAAGCTGGCACTGATAAATATCAAAACTAAGCCTTCCCTCCATATAGTTTCCAATAAAAGGTAACAGCTTCTCTGGCATCATTAATTGTTTATTCTCATATGGTATACTTTTTGTAAAACGATTCCCCTCTGCATCCTGAAGCAAAAGAGTATATTCATTGCCATAAATAGGAAGCATACATATATGATTTACAACCGGATAAATACTTTCACCGTTTATCTTCTCATGAATCACAATGACGGAAGTAATCTTTGTATTCTTAACATATATTCTATGCATAAATAACAATGGAGTAAACGCATACGCTGTCTCATCACGCAACATCTGTGGCGCAAGAATATTCTGATAAAGATAGGCAAGATTCTCATTCATATGCCCAAGCTTAATCTGATCCACCACAAAACGTTCTATTGCAATCCGGTAGCTCTGCTCCAAATCTGGCAGTTTCTCTTTATTTTTCTCAATGTACGCATACAAAAACGCATTATGCTCATAGTCTAAATTGCTTTGGTACGCAAAATACATGAGTACCATCTTAGGAAGCTCCCCTGCAAAATCTAATGGTAATGACATCATATAATATTCATATAACTTCGTTACACGAACCTCAAGCGATACACCTAATGCATACCATTCAAAATATTCTATCCCTATCTTATCGCCCAGAATCAGCATTCTACAAATAGAAGCAACTGTTTGTGATGCTTTATTCACACGATAAACCTCACATAAGGTTCTATATAGTAACGGCGAGAATTCCTCTTCTCTTGCCACAAGATATTGGAGCTGCTCTACCACATTCCCCTTTAACATCTTGTTCTTGGCTGCAAACCACAACACATTCTGTTCAAAGCTATCAAGCTTCATTAACAGTTTTGGATAACTCTGTAGCAAAAGCACGGCTTCGCATAACAGCACAGGACTTGTACAACCAAGTTCAAACTGTTCTTCCAAAGTCTGCCATTTCATCTCTGCGCTTCTTGCATACTCATCCTCCATATATATAAGAAGCCATGCCAGACGCCATTCACCTGGATTGTTTGCACATGCCGTTTCTATCTCATCCATGACCGCCTGCACATAACCTTCATCCCGGTTAAACAATGTTGTTAAATAAAAATAATAACATCTTGCTATGGTATCCGTATCTTTCATCAAAATATCATGATCAAGCTGATCCAGACACCACTTTGCTTCGTGAAAACGTTCACGGGTCAGAAGAATCTGTACCCGATAAAGCTTTGCAAGTAAATTATCCATATCAATATCAAGAAGTGCTTCTACATTTTTCTCTGCTCTCTTTGCCCACACTTCTTTTGTAATTCTTAGAAACTTCATATCAATATAGTTCTTTACCAGTTCCAGGGTCAAACGTTTTATTTCTTTTTCTCTGGCATGTTTCTCATTATTACGATTCATCATAATCGTAACCGGAATAACAAGATTGGTACGGGTATCGCATATTGTAATTCTCCCCGTATTCATACCTCGATGCAGCTTGGTTGCATCAATAACAAAGTCAAGATGACACACACCTGCTACAAAATCATCACTGAACAACCTCTCTGTCTGTGTGCTTAAAAACTCACCCTCTGTCAATACCTCTAACTCTGTATAACCCCAACCGGACTTTGTAATGGTAAGCGTTTTGATCGTATTATCCAAAACTTCCTCCATAGAAACTCCTTCAATGTCCGTTTGATAAAGAATCGGTGCTTTTTTATTTATTTCCACAAAAAATTCTTCCACATTCGCCGGATTTCCCGGAATTCGTGAAAGTCCCAAATAGGAAGAAATAAGATTCTTCTCATTTTTATGAAAGATATTGATAAATTCAGGAGAATAAAATAGTTCTACCGCTTCCTCCCAGTTCGTTTTTGCAAGATTCGTAAAATGAAACAGGTTCTTCACATTACCCATAGACCCCTGCAAAACTGGTTTCTGCACCATAACCTGATAGTTAAGAGTATATTCTCCGTGATTACTAATAATCGTAAACTGCCCTCTAACTATTCCGCCAGCTTCTATACGGCTTCCATCAAAACAATATTCCACAACATTTTCTTCTCCACTGAAATGTTGTGTTATAAGCTGCATTCTGGTATCCGAGGAATAAATATCGCCTTCTGCATCCTTGCTGTCTGCGTATATCGTAAAGCTATCCGTTACTACTTCTCCTTGATTTACGCTAAATTCAAGGCTTTGGCATGAAAATTCCAAATATCTGCTTTCTCCCATGCCTTCACTCCCCTTTCCTTCGGCATCATCTTAAAATTTCTTACATTTTTCTACCTTAAAGTATATATTATTTGTTAACATAACGCAACAAATTGTACCAAAAAAAGCGCCAGCTTTTCTTGCTGACACTCTTCTTATCATTCTGCTTAAATCTCAACAACCCATCCTTCTGGAGCTTTAATACGTCCCATCTGAATACCAGTTAATGTATCATAAAGCTTCTTCGTTACAGGCCCCATTTCATTCATACCGCTTGGTAAGAGAATTTCCTTGCCATGGTCAACAATCTTTCCAACTGGGGAAATAACTGCAGCAGTACCGCAAAGACCACATTCTGCAAAATCCTTTACTTCTTCAAGAAGAACTTCTCTTTCTTCTACCTCTAATCCAAGATATTCCTTAGCTACAACCATTAAGGAACGACGTGTAATAGATGGTAAGATACTGTTAGACTTAGGAGTAACAACCTTGTTGTCCTTTGTAATAAAGAGGAAGTTTGCTCCACCAGTCTCTTCTACCTTTGTTCTTGTTGCTGGATCAAGATACATATTCTCATCAAAACCTTCATTATGAGCGGATACGATTGCATGTAAACTCATCGCATAGTTAAGTCCTGCCTTGATATGACCTGTACCATGTGGTGCTGCACGATCAAAATCACTAACACGAATGGTAATAGGCTTAGCGCCGCCCTTGAAGTATGGTCCAACTGGAGTAGCAAAGATTCTGAACTGATATTCTTCTGCTGGCTTTACACCGATAACAGGGTTTGTTCCAAACATATAAGGACGAAGATATAAAGTTGCACCTGAACCATATGGTGGAACATATGCTTCATTTGCCTTAACAACTGCCTTAACAGCTTCTACGAAACGTCCTTCCGGTAACGTTGGCATCTCAAGTCTTACACAGCTGTCATGCATACGCTGTTCATTTAAGTCTGGGCGGAATACTACGGTACGTCCATCTTCTGTTGTATATGCCTTTAATCCTTCGAAGCATGTCTGTGCATACTGTAATACACCTGCACATTCATTCAATACAATGTTAGCGTCCTCTGTAATCACGCCTTCATCCCATGCTCCATTTTTATAATTTGTAACATATCTTTTCTCTGTCTGATGATAGCCAAATCCAAGTGTTGACCAGTCCATATTCTTCTTTTCCATGATACTATCTCCCTTTTGTGTATTCGTTTTTCATAACTGCAACTCGCTTCATCCTACAGTTATATTCATAACTGCAGCTCGCAAATCCTTCTCACCACAGTCATATTCATAACTGCAGCTCGCAAATCCTGCGGATTTCCTCGCTTCGGATATTCATCCTATAAGATTGTTGAAAGATACGATTCCGTATGCAAGCATCCTGAATCGTATCTTTCAAAATCTTGCAGTTATGAATTGTTAAAAACATTATCGTCCTTGTGTTAAAAAATGTCAATCGAAAATACTTGAAAACATAATGTTTTTATAACAAAAATTGATATATTTTAACCTAAACTTATAGTTAATATTCCGTGAGGTTATGAAGTATTATTTTCTTTCATATTTTAAGAACACATACTCCAAATCGAAGTATGTCTGTTCTTCACTATCTGCTGTAATGTGCCATTCCGGCATCTCATCAAGGTTTGGGAAATACGTATCTGCCTGATATACATAATCAATCTTGGTTACATGAGCCACATTACAATATGGAAGCATCTGACGGTAAATACTCTCACCACCGGCGATATAAATATCGTCATCCTCATACTTCTTAAGTTCTTCCAACAACTCCTCTATCGAATGAACCAGAATCGCATCCTTTACCTTATAATTCTTATCTGTCGTAAGAATTATGTTCGTTCTATTCTTCAATGGTTGTTTCTGCGGAAGTGACTCCAAGGTCTTTCTTCCCATGACAACTACCTTGCCCGTTGTCATCTCACGAAACAGCTTCTGATCGCGTGGAATCTGCACCAACAAACTATTGTTGTTACCAATTCCCCAATTACTATCTGCTGCAACAATTATATTCATGTTGTCATCTCCTTATATTATCTTTGATTAAATTTAAGTTTGCGTGTGAAAGTGAGCCATGCACAGATGAGCCGAATTGGCTGCGGGAGC
>CAYUKO010000108.1:0-13094 GCA_964445375.1 uncultured Roseburia sp. | reverse complement strand
TACGGTGGTGTGGGAGGTCGGTAGATAAAATAATTATCTACCTCCTACCCGATTGATGTTAAATGCTAAATGTCAAACACTACTCGGGATTTGATATGAAATCCGTTTATTTGTTGTAATTAGTATTTATAAATGATATAATCCAAGTATAATTGTCCATAAAATTTAGTGGAAAAGAAAACAGTATGGAGGTATGAATGAAGAAAAAAATCAGCTTATGGGGTGCGGTATGCCTAATTCTTGTATGTCTTATGCAGATGACAGTAATGGCTGCCGGAAATGTTACTATTAATCAGTGTATTATCAGTGGAGGTAATCAGGTTAGTGTTACCGCAACAACAGTATCGAATGTAGCAAGTGATGATGGAAATTATTATTTATTTGCGTTACAGCCGTATGAAAATGCCATTGGTTCCAGAACAGACTTTTGTGCAGTTACTGCAAAGGCTGGCACTGTTACCATGACAACAGCGTTAGATCTTAATACAGCGGCATCTAAGTTATATTGTAAATTTGTCATTGCAGTAAAGTCAGGCGGTGTATATACACCTGTCAGCCAGGAATTCTATATTACAAATCCTGAGGCAGTTGCAACCAAGACCGCAGTCAATCCTGTTACGACTTCCATTAAGGGTATTACAGCAGATAATGCGGCAATTCTGGATCTTGCTAATTTAGGAGTACAGCATGCAAGCTATGAGTTGGCAGTAAACAGATTCTTCCAGCCAGGATCTGCATATATTACATATGCTTATAATGGAAAAACTTATAATTTCAATCAGAGTGTTATAGCAGAGTATGATATGGTTATGACATTGTTTGCTACACAGGGAGTAGAAGTTACTATGAATATCGTAAATTATTATGATGCTTCTACTGCCATGACTGTGAAACCAACAGGACGAGTAGCCGGTTATAGACATTATGCTTTCAATACGGATGAGCAGGCTGGAGCAGAAGCGCTGCAGGCACTTATGGTATTCTTAACAGAAAGATATAACAATCTTGCAACTGGTCTTGTAACAAACTGGATTATCGGTAATGAGGTAAATAACAACAATCCTTGGTATTTTGCCGGAAATTATAATGTTTCTAATTTTACATTAGAGTATGAGAAGGCATTCCGTATGTTCTATACGGCAATTAAGAGTACCAATGCAAACGCAAGAGTACTTACCTGTATTGACCAGAGATGGACATGGGAAGACGGAACAAAGAACCAGTATGGTGCGAAGAAGTTCATTGATGCATTTAATACAGATATCATTTCCCATGGTAATATTGACTGGGGTGTAGCATGGCATCCGCATCCGGTACCATTAACCGCAGCAAAGTTCTGGGATATGCCTCGTGCATATAAATCTTTAAATCTGATTGACCATACATCTAATACGAAGATGATCAATCCAATGAATATGGAAGTATTCACGAATTATATGTGCCAGCCGGCTTACTTAAGCCCAAGCGGACAGGTCAGATATATTATGATATCAGAGATTTTGTTCAATTCCATGAGTTCTAATGAAGCTACACAGGCGGCATCTTTTACATATGCTTATAAGCTTGCAGAGAAGAATCCTTATATTAAGGCGTTTGTAGTACATCGTATGGTAGATTCACCTTATGAGAAGGCTAGTGATAAGATTGCATGTGGTCTTTACAATTGTGATGCAAATGGCTGGGCAACTACACCAAAGCAGATTTATGATGTATTTAAGTATATTGATACACTACAGTCAGCAGCATATACGCAGTTTGCATTACCAATTATCGGAGCAAGCAGCTGGGCACAGCTTGGCTGCAATTAGAGGATAACAATTCAAGACAGCAGAAATACGAAAGAATTGCCCGTACAAGCTTGCTTGTTAAGGACAATTCTTTCGTGTTTCTATTGGACGAATGTCCAATGCATGGAAATTGAAAGGATTTTCATGCCTGTCCTGGATATTTTTGGTATATGACAGAGGAAAAGAGAGAGCATGAGCGTAGAAGAAATATTTTTTATCTTAGGAATCGAGAAAACAAAAGACGAGAGAGCAATCAAGGATGCTTATCGAAAAAAATTGGTAATTACAAATCCTGAGGATGATCCGGACGGATTTAAGAAGCTAAGAGCGGCTTATGAGGAAGCATGTTCTTATGCAAGAAGTCAGGATGAAGAGGAAGAGCCCAAGAAGGATGAAACACCATCAGGACTTTGGGTAGAAAAGGCACAACAGTTATATGCAACGCTTTCAGGACGGCAAGATGTGGAAGGTTGGAAGGCGTTATTTGAAGAGGATGTTTTTGTTTCTTTAGACGGAAATGAGGAGTGTCGAAGAAAGTTGTTAATCTTTATGATGAATCATTTCCAGTTTCCGGATGTAGTATGGAAACTGATAGAACAGAATCTGGACATTGCCAAGGACAGCGCGAAATTAAAGGAAGAATTTCCTGCTGATTACATAGATTTTCTGGTACGTAGAAGTATAACCAGTGAGACGGTTGATTTCACTCTTTTTCAAGGAGCAGAAGATGCAGATTATGATGCGTACATCCGATGCTATAATGCCTGTTGGGATGCATTGCAGGCAAAAGACTTGAATAAAGTGGAAGAACTGATAACGCAGGCCGAAGGAACCGGTATTACACATCCTTATATGGAGATTATCAGAGCAGACCTTTATAAAGAAAGAGGAGATAAGACTAAGGCGCAGGAAATTCTGGAGAAGAAGCTTTTGGAATATCCTGAGGAAAGTACGATATTGTACCAGCTTGCGGAGTTTTATTGGGCAGAAGAACAGCACGATAAAGCAGCCGAATGTTATCTGAAACTGAAAGCCCAGGATGAGATTCACTATATGGCAAATTATCGTCTGTCCTTCTGGTATGTTGAGAAAAAAGAATATCTCAAAGCTAAGGACTGTACTCGAATCGTAATCAGAAGGGGACAGGACGAGGCCATTATACAACTGCGCCAGCAGATAAACCATGCTCTTATGGGAGAATATCTTGAAAAATGGCAAAAGGATAAGGATATTGAGTCTGCCATAGAGATTATCTGGTGCTATTTGCAGGATGATAAGTTCTATGCAGCAGTAAGTTTGGCAGAAGAAATCAAGAATATGGTTCCGGCAGAGAAAAAGGGAGATTACTTAGGACTGCTTGCAAGAGTCTACATGGGACGTGCTGAACATGAAAAGGCAGTGCATACGGCGGACGAATGGCTAAAAGAGCTGGAAAAGCAGGATATGTCGCTGGAAGAGGATGAGCATGTAAAGAGTGAACATGACAGAAATGTCGGAGTTGCCCATAGAATCAAGATGTCTTCTTATCATATGATGGGAAGAGGTTTTAAGGATTATTATGGAAAAGCGATTGCGGAATACGAAGAACTTGGTGAGACAGCGGTAAAAGACCTGAATATCCTCATTGAAGCAGCAAGAGTTTATCTGGAGAAAGAGGAATATCAGAAAACCCTGGATATTGCGGAAATTCTACTGAATCGCTATCAGGTGCGTTATGCCAATGTCCTTATGGTGGAGGCCTATGTAAAGCTTTGGGATGCTGGCGGAGTCATTCGCCATGGTATGCAGTGCATTCAGGATTTCCCGGATTATGCAAGACCTTATGAGGAAATGGCAAAGGTTTATTATGACCTTGACCACAAGGAAGAGTTAAAGGATATTTTAAACCGTGCTACAGAGAATAAAATAGAGAGTATATATCTGGATGCCTATCGGGATGCACTGGAATCCCCGGATGAGGAAGAAGATTATAAAATCGGGGATAAAATGGATACGTTTCAAAAGCATTATGCAAACATTATGTCCCGTACCGGTGATCCAAAGAATTACGAAAAGGGATTTGCAGAGGTAACAAGGCATCTGATAAAATATCCATGCAATTATATTCTGAATACCAGAGGTTTGTTCAGTATGTCCGCCAAAGAGTATGACATGGCATTAAAGGACTTTTATAAGATTCTGGAAAGAGATCCGGCAGACCAGTTTGCCCATAATAATATCGGATGTGTTCTGAAATATCAGGGAAAATATGAAGAAGCCCTTCCTTATTTCCAGCAGGCATTCTATTATATGTATCGTGAGGGTAAGGAAGAGCCAAATGCTATGCCATTAGGAAACGCAGCCCATACTTATGAACTGATGGGTGAATATAAGATGGCAGCAGAAACCTATAAGCGTCTTATGGAGACAATTGACGGGCATAAAGGTTCTTATGTGACAAACTGTGATATAAGCTGCAATTATGCAAGAAGCGGACAGCTTGACAAGGCACTTGCAATTCTGGATGAGAATATGAAGACAAACCGCAATTATGCAAAGCTTAAGTACAGAGCCTGTCTGTATGCAGGAAACTGGAAAAAAGCAGAAGAGATGCGTGAGATATTCCGTAAGCAGATTAGTATCCTTGCGAAAGACAAAATTGGTCTTGCTCTGCAAAGTGAGCACGAGCATATGCTTGCATGGGAAAACTTCCGTAAGGGTATGTATGAAGAAGCATTATTACATTTGGATCAAGCGGCATCGGTACCTCAAAGCAATGAGCAGATAACAGCAAAGACAAGAGTGGATATGTATCTGAATAAATTGTTTTTCCTGACACTTGCTATTACGAATCGCAAGGAAGAACTGGCAAACACCAAACAGACAGAAGAAAAAACGGTGCAGAATCATAATTCGAATAAGGGAATTCTTAGTAAGATAAGCAGACTTTTTATGGGTAAGAAAGAGCAAAGCCCGAAGCCTGTAGTAGCTTATAAGGATGCTTTGAACGAAAAATGGGAGGCGCAGTTGACCGTTTGCGCAGACAAGTTGAATCAGTATTTGAATTATGCTATTTGCGTGAAACAGACAGATGGATCAAGAAACCTGATTCATACCAAGGAGTTCTTCTATAAAGACAGATATGCCATGTTCATAGAATTCATGGTTGCATTATATCTATATGGTATAGAAGCGGGTGAGAAAGCGTTGGAAACCATGATGAACAGCAGCCGATGCAGATTATGTAATCATGGCTTCTGCATGCGAAATATGCTTGCAAAGGCACTGTTGTTAGAAAGACAGGGGAAGGTAGAAGAGGCTCGTCAGCTATATGAGAGTATCTATGCCGGACAAAATTATAATCTGTATGCATGGTGCGGTGCAAGGATGAGAGAGAATGAAAAAGAGGTAAATTAGTTATGATCGTAGGAATTGATCTTGGAACCACCAACAGTCTGGTGGCTTATTATACGGAAGATGGTCCAAAGATTATCCCCAACAGATTAGGGAAGCATCTGACTCCTTCGGTAGTCAGTGTGGACGAGGAAGGAAATGTATATGTAGGAGAAACAGCGCAGGAGAGAATGAGCTTATATCCTGACAGCGTTGCATCAGCCTTCAAACGTAGCATGGGAAGTGACAGGGAATATATTTTAAGTGGCAAGAAATACCGCCCGGAGGAGCTTTCTAGCATTATTCTTCGCTTTTTAAAGGAGGATGCAGAAAGCTTTCTGGGAGAGCCGGTTACGGAAGCGGTTATCAGTGTTCCTGCCTACTTTGATGATAAGAGAAGAAAGGCAACGAAGCGTGCCGGAGAGCTTGCAGGACTTAAGGTTGAGAGAATGATTTCCGAGCCGACAGCAGCGGCAATCGCATATGGTTTATATGAGAAGAAGGAAGACACCCGTTTTCTGGTCTTTGACTTAGGTGGCGGAACGTTCGATGTTTCGATTCTGGAGCTGTATCATAACATTCTTGAAGTAAGAGCCGTTGCAGGTGATAACTACCTTGGTGGAGAGGACTTTACGAAGGTATTAGAGAAGCTGTTCTTAACAAAAAAGGGTATCAGTATGAACTCCTTATCAGTAAAGGAACAGGTGCGTCTGTATCGTCAGGCAGAGAGTGCCAAGCGTGCAATCAGCGATCAGGCACAGATTACCATGAGCTGTATGATAAAGGATGAGATGCAGGAGGTAGAGATTACCGCAAAAGAATACGCCGAGGGCTGTGAGGATCTGTTCCAGAAGATTCGAGAACCGGTTAAGCGAAGTCTTTCCGATGCAGGCTTGTCCTTACAGGATATTGATGAAGTGGTTCTCATTGGTGGAGCAACTAAGCTACAGATATTCCGTGATTTCTTTATCCGTTTATTCCGTAAGTTCCCGGATACCAGCATCAATCCTGATGAAGCAGTTGCATTAGGTGCAGCCATTCAGGCTGCTATGAAGGAACGTAATCAGGCAGTAAAGGAAATGATTTTAACGGATGTATGTTCTTTTACCCTTGGAACAGAGGTTGTTATGGAATACAGTGACGGTGTGATGGAGGATGGTCATTATTGTCCGATTATTGATCGAAATACCGTGATTCCGACCAGTAAGACCAAGCGTCTGTACACGGTAAGAGATAATCAGGAGAAGGTAAGCGTCAGAGTATTACAGGGAGAAAGCCGTTTTGCAAGAAATAACCTTTATCTTGGAGAGCTTGAAATCAAGGTTCCAAAGGCACCAAAGGGCGAAGAGTCTATTGATGTAACATATACATACGATATTAATTCCTTACTGGAAGTAGAGGCAAAGGTTATCTCTACCGGAGAGGTGAAGAAGCTTGTAATCAAGGGCGCCGATAACACCATGACAGACGAAGAGATTGCAAAGCGTATGGAAGAACTGTCTTACCTTAAGGTACAGCTTCGTGACCAGGAGGAGAACAAGCTAGTGCTCCTGCGTGCAGAGCGTATGTATGAGGAATCCGTTGGTGACAGAAGAAATAAGCTTGAGTATGGCATCCGCCAGTTTGAAGAAACACTCCGCCGCGAGGAACGAAGCGAAGTTGATGAAGCAAGAAAACAGCTTTGTGAGATTATGGAGGAAGAATAAACAGTTTATGCGCACGCTGAAGCAGTGGAAAATGTCGCAAGTGCGACGCTTCAGCGGCGCGAGAATGTGCTTTGCACATTCTTTATTTTAGAGTTACACAACGACTTCAAAAATTTTCTTGCCATTATAAAGGATTTCATTACATCCGACACTTTTATTTTGATTAAAGTTAAAGCTTACCAGATATCCTTTGTCCTTTTTATATTCTTCTAAATAGTGAAATAACTGCTCTTCACCGCGGGCGTTGTACTCTTGCCCATGCCATATCTTTAGTTCGATAATTTCCTGCTTACCATGATAATCAACAATAATATCAGTACGCTTACTATCTCTAGTGCTGGCTTCGATATAATAATTGCCTGTTCCATTAATAATAGGACGCAGATACATTAAAAAGATTTTTCTGCCATTTTTCTCTAAGAATGCTTCATCATTATCACAGAAAATCTCAGAATAATGACGTAAAAAGCCTTTCATAACTAAGTTCATTTGTAGGCTGCCTTGTACAATAAACTGATTCTTATCGTTTTCGCCTGCCTGATAGATGAGATTTTCCTTAGATTCAGATAAAAGCCAGTTATAAAGTAAAGTTTCAAAGGTGCGATTAGCAATTACAACATGCTCATTTTGTGGCGTGAGAAATCCGAACATAATGCCGGTATTTACTGCAAAATTGTAAGGGCTATTGGAATGTTTTTCACCACGAAACAGAATATCCGTTAGCGTTTCCTTTAATTCTGGAAAATCGGTCAGTTTTTTTATCATATCATCAAAAAGAGTACTCTTTTCATTTAACAATATCTGATTTGCACGTAAGAAACCTTCCTTTGTCCAGGCACTTGTCTTGGTTGGAAAATCTGCCGTTTGGGCTATTCGTTCATCTAACAGCTTGCAATAGCAAGATACAAGATAAGGATAACCATTAGTATAATCATAAATCAGGTTGCACATGATATCTTTATCCATTCCAGTATGCCAGTCATTCTCGTATTCATCCAGCATTGTAAGAATATCCTTTGGACTTAAACTCATATCTACCAGAAATGGTTCTGCAATATTCCATGGGCTGTTGTATTTGTGCTCTTCTTCCGGGCGAATCTTTAACTTAAGATTTTTGATATCATAGACACCAGCAAGAATTACAGACTGAAATGTCTTTATCCTGCTTCTTCTTAGATATTGATTGCGCAATATCGCAAGAAAATCAAGAAAAACCTGATTATTGCTGGCACTGTCGACTTCATCAATCATCATGACAGTAGCATTCGGAGAAAGACTGCAAAGCTTTGACAGCAAAGAAGAAAGTCTCGCCAATGTGTAGCTTATCTGTTGATCTGATAGATAGCCTTCTAATTCATTGATAAAAGAAGAGAAATCAGTTGTCTGTAATTCTAGTTCCGGTATTAGTTGAAATTGTAGAAAATCACGGAAAAAGCAGTCTTCGTCGGTGAAAGAGGCAGCCCCCATGCTGTCAAAACTTAAAGACAGCACCGTATAGTCTTTATCTAATGCACGGCGAAGCATTTCCAAGGTGGTTGTTTTTCCATATTGTCTGGCACGATTTATTGTAAAATACTTTCCATTTTCTACCAGTTTTATAATTTGCTTGATTTTATCGGAGGTATCTGCCATATAATGCTGTTCCGGCAGACATAATCCTGTAATATTAAATGTCTTTGCCATAGTGAATCCTCCATATCTAGGATGCGCAAACTGTTGCATGATTTATTATAACATAACAAGATGTAGTTGGAAAAGTGTATATCATTACCACTCACCAAGTTAAGTGACCGTTCAAGGAGTTATACTTGAAAAATGTGAGTGGTAAGTTCAAAATAAAAATGGGGGTGTAGAACAAAATGAAAAACAGTAAAAGCTTAATCATACAAATTATAGTTGGAGTTATTATGCTAATCGTAGGGATCATAACGGGTGTGTTAGGAATTCTTGCAATATTAGGCAGAATTGATACACGCTATGCAGTTATGGGCGTATTGGGATGTATCATTCTGCAATGCATAATGTGTGTGATCGTTGTATGGAATCTACGAAAAATGAGTAGAAAAGTTGCTACAATAAATGAAAAGTGATAAAGCGTTTTGTGAAAGAATGGGGAAAAGGCGTGAAAGTTAAATTAGGAAACTTTACATATTGGCGTATTAAAAAATTAATTATCTTTTTTGTATGTATGTTTTGTAGTGCATTGTGCATTTATTACTTCCATGTGGAAACAGTAAACAGTTTGTTTCTTCTGGGGGGATTGTTTCTTTACGGGTGTGTTATTCAACTTTCGTTTGTGAAGAATCACTTTTATGAAGCAGAGTTTTTGCGTGAGGAAGATAAGATAAAAGTAAGAACAACACATAAGACATATATTATTAGAAGGTGCGACATAAGGGAAGTACAGTTAAAAGAGATCCGATATGGTGGAAGATGGTTAGACATCATTGGATATCGTTTGATTGTAAAAGCAAATCATAACTATATATTTGACTCTGTTTTCTTAGAAGAAGCTATATTGGATGAAAAACAAAAAATGTTGAATCTGAAAGAAATATTTTGAAAAGGGTATGGCGGTTCATATGGATTATTTTTTGACAGAAAAAGGACTTATACTTCCAATCATGATGCCTTTAGTTTGGCAAATCATAGTTATTATTGAAATAGAAAGATGTATGTTTCATAGGATGAAGTGGATATTTGTTTCAGCATGGTATTTATTTGGAATTGTTATAGAATGTTTATTGTATGTATGCCATTTTGATGTTTATGTATGTTATATATGGATTTTAGGAGTTATAGCAGGATATCCGGTACTCTACCTTTTTTCAAAATTGGGTAATCTGATAAACAAAGATTTGACATCAGAAGAACAAAAAATATATTTTAGATTTACAAGTATTTCGGTTGGTATTGCAGGAATTTGTATCATTCTATTTGTACTTATTGGAAATTTTTCCGAGGTTGTTTGTAAACATTTGGAAAGTAAAATAATAATTTTTTCAAAGCTCTTATATCTGATGCTAGGAGTATCATGCATGATAAGTAGTGTTGTATTGAAAAAGAAAATACGTAAATTTTTTGGAAATTAACCTTGGTTGCAGCAGTGATGATTGAGTTATCATTTGTTTTGGAAATGTAGGAAAGGAAATAATAAATGTTAAATAAAAATTTTAGCATTATTACGGCTTTATCCAATTTGTTATTTTATTTAGGAATCATAAGCGTATTTTATTTTGGAAAGTTAGGTGAGAATACACCTAAGTTTCTCATAAGTTATTTCTGTATTATAGTAGGACTCATAGGAACGTTGTTAACAGATTCTGTAATAAATGCAGGAACAAAAGGAATAAGCATTCCTATTTTTAGAGTGACCATTTTGTTAAAAGAAGCAATACTCATTCTGTTGTTTGTTGTTATTAGAAAGAGCTTTTATGTTGCAGTATGTGGTATGGTTGGATTATTCGTCGTTGATATTATTTTAGAAGGAATTCTCATAAGACAAATGGACCGAAGTCAAATAACAATCAAAGAGTTTCTTTTGCAGGATATTCCTGTAGATCCGAAGGCGCTTTCAAATGTAAGACGATATTATTGGGTCAATATCATTTTTGTGTTTCTTTTTTTATTCATACATGAAAACTGGTACGAGACAATCATTATGTTAGCACTTGCTCTTTTGGTACATAGTATCACGTTAAGAAAAACGATAACTGGTATCTGTGAGTTTACAGGAGTGCAGGAGAAAAGATGGAATCATATCAAAGTCATTTTGTGGTTCATAGAGTTAGCTGGATTGGTAATAGCGTATTTTGATGTAGATATGATAGTGATATGTGTTCTTTTTAGCTATTACTATATGATTATAACAGATTGTGCAAATCCGCAGAGAACATCCGTGGTAAGAATTGATAGAACGGGAAAGAGGAGGAAAAAGAAAAGAGTTTCTGATAAAATAATTGATTGAGTGAAAGGAAATACATATAATATAAATATAAAATATGCAGTAGAAAGGAATTGTCATGGGCTTATATTTAAATCCAAATCCGGCAGGCTTTGTGGAAGCAGTACAGTCAGAAATATATGTGGACAAGAGTGAGCTGATTAAGTATACCAATAAGGTATTTGCCACGGCTCAGAAAAATATATGTATCAGCAGACCAAGAAGATTTGGTAAATCAATGGCTGCCAATATGCTTTGTGCATATTATGGAAAAAACAGTGGTCTTCGTTCTGTTTTTGAGCAGTTAAAAATATATCAGGATGAATCCTTTGAAAAGCACTTTAATCAATATCATGTCATTGCATTGAATATGCAGATGTTTTTGAGCGAAACACATAACGTGCAGAGAATGATTGAAAAAATACAGAAATCTGTCATAGAAGAATTACAGCAGGCGTATCCGACGATTTTAGCGGAATCATTAACAGAATTGTTGGCTAGGATATTTGACGAAACAAGTGAGAGATTTGTTTTTATCATTGATGAATGGGATTGTATATTCCGTGAGAAAAAGGAGAATGAAGAGGGACATATAGTTTATTTGGATTTTCTGCGAAATCTATTAAAGGACAGAAGCTATGTTGGATTAGCATATATGACAGGAATTCTGCCTATTAAAAAGTATGGCAGTCATTCGGCATTGAATATGTTTACAGAGTTTTCCATGACGAATCCAAGGGGATTAGCACCTTTTGTTGGATTTACAGATGAAGAAGTGTTGGCACTTTGCAAAAGGTATGATATGGATTATGAGGAAGCAGCCAGATGGTATGATGGATATACGTTTCGAAAAGAATCACATATATACAGTCCTAAGTCTGTAGTCGATGCTATGTTAAACGAAGAGTTTGACAGCTATTGGACGCAGACAGAAACATATGATGCATTGAAAATGTATATAGATGAAGAAGTGTTGGCACTTTGCAAAAGGTATGATATGGATTATGAGGAAGCAGCCAGATGGTATGATGGATATACGTTTCGAAAAGAATCACATATATACAGTCCTAAGTCTGTAGTCGATGCTATGTTAAACGAAGAGTTTGACAGCTATTGGACGCAGACAGAAACATATGATGCATTGAAAATGTATATAGAGATGAATTATGACGGATTGAGAGATTCCGTGATTGAAATGCTTTCTGGTGGCAGAGTGAAGGTAAATACAGCTACGTTTCAAAATGATATGACAACCTTTCAAACAAAGGATGATGTACTGACATTGTTGATACATTTAGGATACCTGGCATATGATTCAGACAAAGAAGAGGTATTTATTCCGAATTACGAAGTGTCTAAGGAATATAAGAATGCATTGCAGGGTGCAGGCTGGAATAGGGTAATGCAGGAAATGTATTGCTGGTAGCAATTAATTATGATAAGAAAAATAAAAAGCATGAATGCAAGATAGAAGATGGTCTATGCTTGTAAAGAAAAAGTCATTTTGAAGTGATTATTTTTATAAAAAAAATCATTTTGAAATGACTTTTTTAGAAAAGCGATAAGTAAACCATACCATTTACCAAGTTAAGTGACCGCTCAAGGAGTTATGGTTGCAAAATGTGGAAAGAAGTGCTTATAAAATAACAAAAGAATTTTATATTTTTGTAACGAATGAAGTCGCAAACAGGACTTATCATCAAACGAAAGGTACCAAACGGGAAGGAGCAGCACGTTGGAGATAAAGGAAGCGTATGAGCAATATTTTAATACTGTCTATGGTTATCTATGTACACTCACAGGTGTGAATCACAATCTGGCAGAGGAGCTGACACAGGAAACCTTCTATCGGGCAACGAAGAAGATTTCAGAATTTCGTGGAGAGTCGAAAATGTCGACTTGGCTATGTCAGATTGCAAAATATGTTTATTACCAAAGCTTAGATAAGAAAAGGCGCAGGAAGGAGTTTTTGATGGAATAGGATTTGCAATCAATTTTTGGAGTGGTCTTTTGTCATTATTACATTTATGTGCATAAAAAATTGTTAAATGGGAAGTCTAGGACTGAAAAATGTATTTGGTTGCATTTTTCGGTCTTATTTTATTGGGATAAATTGAAGATTCTAAAGATATATGCTATTCTAAAACTGAAAAGTGCAATTAGTTGCAAAAATCTTCCCTAAAAGGAGTGTGTAAATATGGAAATTAAACGCGAATATTATTTAGATAAGTTAATAAAAAGACAAAATAATGGATTAATAAAGGTTATAACAGGTATTAGAAGATG
>CAYUKO010000107.1:0-13156 GCA_964445375.1 uncultured Roseburia sp. | reverse complement strand
GATATATATGTAATATTAAAATTGTCATTTATGTAAAGTGGGGTGAAAGCATGAAGGAATTTCTGCAGTTTGAAAAAGGAAAAAATATCTTGAATTCCAGAATTGCCAAGATAAATGAAAAAGAATTTTTTACATATATTGATTTCGTTGCGGTTGTAATTAACAGTAGCCTGAACACAACGAATACGATAAAGATTCAGGCGAAATCACGTAAATCACATATTGAGATGACAAAAGACAATGATCTGGCAATCGAAATGCAATTTGAAGATAACAGCTTTCGGGATATCAAACCGTTAATTGGACAGGAATGTATCAGGGCGTATGTGAATCCGGTAACAGATGGAATGGATATTTATGCGAATTGGAGAATCTGTGGTCTTGCCTGTGAATTTAAGGCAGATGAGGCGAAGAATAAGATTAGTTTTGTGATTCGTTATAATAGTGCAGAACTGGTTCAAATGTGGCCAAATGGAAATGTTGGTGAGAAAATTGCCATTAAGATATTAGATTTGTGATAGAGTAAGGGGAATCTAGGTATGACTTAAGAGGAACAAAGAGAAAAGAGAATATAAGGCTTGAACAGGGGATTTTGTGGAAAATTCCCTGTTTTAAGTCAGGTTTATTATGGAAAACGGGTAAAGCTAAAACCAAATGAGGTGGGCAGACCCGTTTCTTTGCTTTCAGACAGGGGTGGAGAACGCAAGGGAAAGGAGAAGATACGATTAGAGATTTATTAACAAGCTAAAAAAGAAATAATTTAATTTTCGAAAGGATAAAAAAGAAGCAAAATGACAACAAAAATAATTAAAAACAACTAAATTTAAAAAACTGTTTTAGTTTGAAAATGAATGAAATAGACAAAAACAAAGCGATAAGGTATACTTTGAATATGGTTAAAATGTATAAAAAAGAAAGTAAAAAATCGTAGAGTATGACAAAATGCATAAAACAGATTGCGTAAACGATAACGTTATAGTATAGTGAATATACAATTTCGTTTACTTAAATTTAGTTAAATAAAAGAGGGTAAATGTATGAAAAAGAAAAAAGTACAGATGCTGGTTATGGCGACTGCCTTTTTAGTAGGCGGATGTGGTCAGGCAGAACAGGCTAATTTAACTGATAAGCAGAACAAAGTTGAAAATATACAATCATGGGAACAGGCAGATTCTTATGAGGCAGAGGATGGAAAGTTTCTTGGTGGAGCTGTAGTGAAAACAGAGGATGGAGTAACCTTTGTAGAAGGACTGGAACAGGAAGGCGACGGACTCGAGCTTACAATAAATATAAAGGAAACAGGTTTTTATGATATTGATGTATATAGTAGAACTGTAGATGGTGGAGTCAAAGAGAATTATCTTCTGGTTGATGGTGAAGACATGGGAACGATTAAACTAGATGGTGAAGGTTTTCAGGATTCTGTTGTGCGCAGAGTTTATCTGGAAGCAGGTGAACATGTTGTAGCAATCAAGAAATATTGGGGATGGATTCATATTGATAAGATTATGGTAAGACAATCAGCAGAACTTGATGAAAGCAGATTTGAGGTAGAACCGACTCTTGTCAATGCAAATGCGGATGAGAATACCAAAAGGCTTATGACATATCTTTGCGATATGTATGGAACGAATATTTTATCAGGTCAGTATTGTGACGAAGGTATGTATGGGCGTGAAAATGCAATCATATGGGCGACAACAGGAGGTAAGTATCCGGCAATTTTAGGGCTTGATCTGATGGACTATACGCCATCCAGAGTAGCACGAGGAAGTAGTTCTCAAGCAGTGGAATATGCCATGGAATATTGGAATGAAGGTGGAATTGTAACATTTTGCTGGCATTGGAATGCACCGGAGAAATATCTGACTGGAACATGGTATGAAGGTTTCTACACACATAGTACCAATATTGATCTTGCTAAAATTATGAATGGTGAAGATTCTGAGGGTTATGAGCTTTTAATGGAAGATATTGATGCCATTGCTGTTCAATTGCAAAAATTACAGGATGCTGGAGTGCCGGTATTGTGGAGACCACTTCATGAGGCAGAAGGCGGCTGGTTCTGGTGGGGGGCATCGGGAGCAGAAGCTTATAAAGAGTTATACAGATTGTTATATGATAAGCTTACCAACGAGTATGGTTTAAATAATTTAATCTGGGTATGGAATGGTCAGGGTAAAGAGTTCTATCCAGGTGATGAGTATGTAGATATTATTGGTGAAGATATTTATCCGGGAGAAAAGGTGTATACGCCACAGACATCCAAATATCTAGATGTATTAGAATACACGGATGCAAATAAGATGGTTGTTCTTTCTGAGAATGGATGCTTATTTGATCCGGACCTTGCAATCAGAGATGGTGCAATGTGGGGATATTTTGGAACATGGAATGGAGAGTTTGTTACGCAATCGGATGGATTTAATGTTTTATCAGAGCAGTATACGGAAGCTGATATGTGGAAGAAGGTATATGAGCATGAGAATGTTATTACAAGAGATGAGCTGCCTGATTTGAAGAATTATCCTTTTAGGGAGTAATGATAGATTTCATCAAGAATAGAAGGTATGAAATTCTTAGATAAAAGAAAACGGGGACGATGATAATGCGAAGAAAGAAGATAACCAGAAAAATAGCTTTTCTTGCGGCTGCCGCAGTGGCAGTGACAGGATTTCCGCAGCAGAGTATGACTGTGCAGGCAGAAACAGAAATGACAGATGAGGAATTTGAAGAGTTGATAGGAACCTATTCCATTAATGATGAAATTCCGGGTTATCAGGAGTATGTGGAACGATATGCGGTTAATTATCCGGAGAAGGAATATCGTATCAATGCAACTGAATTTGTCAGATATGAAGAAGATGGATGCATGGTAGAACCGGAAATTTATAAGAATTATGAGAATGTTCCGGGTGGAGGAGATTCCTTACTTACCACGGTGGAATCTTTGGTGGAATATGATGTCACGATAGAGGAAAGCGGTTTTTATGATATCTCATTGGTATATTATCCAATTGAGGGTAAGAATACTGAGATTCAGAGAGCATTTTTCATCGATGGCGAGCTGCCGTATGGTGAGCTTGCACTCGTGGAATTTAATCGTGTGTGGGAAACCAATGTGACAAGCAGTGTGACGGATGAGAACGGTGTCCGTATCAAGAGTTGGGAAAAGGATAATCAGGGAAATGATGTAAAGCCACGTGCCGTAGAAAATCCGGAGTGGGTAGAAAGCTATCTGTTTGACAGCAATGGTTATATCACAGAACCATTAGCTGTTTATATGGAAGAAGGAACACATACGATTACTATGTTATCTCAGCGTGAGCCGATGTTATTACATGAAATCGTATTTGGCAACCATGAAGATGTCAAAAGCTATGCCCAGGTAAAGGCAGAATGGGATGCACAAGGAGCAAAAGCTTCCAGTGGAAAGTTTATTCGTCTGGAAGCAGAAAATGCAGAAAAGATGTCATCTCAGATGCTTTATCCAAGACAGGATCAGTCTTCACCTGCCGTATATCCATCCAGTCCTAAAGTACTTTTAAATAATACCATTGGTGGAGAGTCATGGAAGGAAGCAGGACAGTGGATTGAGTGGGAGTTTGATGTTGAAGAATCCGGATATTATAACATATCGACATATTGTAATCAGAACTTTGTCAGAGGTATTGATGTCTGTAGAAAGATTTACATAGACGGAGAGGTTCCTTTTCAGGAGCTGAATCATTACGGATTTGGTTATGAGCAGAATTGGCGAGAAGAAGTATTATCGGATGAAAATGGCACACCATTTGAGTTTTATCTGGAAGCAGGACACCACACCATTAAGATGGAAGTTGTACTTGGTGAGATGGCAGATATTATCAGTCAGGTGCAGGAGACGGTACAGCAGTTAAATGCCATTTATCGTCAGGTTATCTATATTACAGGTGTTTCGCCGGACAAATACAGAGATTATCAGATTGAAGCAAGTCTTCCAGGATTGGAAGCAGAGCTTGTAGAAGCAAGGGAAGGCATTGAGACAGCAATTGAAGCACTGAAAAAGACTGCCGGAACCAATAGTGATAAGTTAACGGTTTTGATAACAATGCGTGATCAGTTGGATGAGCTGATTGAAGATCAGGAGCGTTTCACGGAAGTTATTTCTTCTTATAAGGTAAATGTCCGAGCTTGTGGTAACTGGATTACACAGGTACTTGGTCAGCCATTACAGCTTGACAGAATCCATATTTACTCAGCAGACAGCAAAACGGAGATTGCAAAGGATAACTGGTTTTCCAGAGTAGGATATGAGATTCAGAGATTGTTCTATTCCTTTATTGTTGATTATAACCAGATCGGTAATGTCGTAGAGGAAGGAGAAGAAAGTAAGGTATTAACACTTTGGGTTGGTACCGGACGTGATCAGGCAAATGTAATTAAGGCACTGATTGATGAGAACTTTACCAAGGAAACTGGTATCAGCATTAATGTACAGCTGGTAGATATGAATACACTTCTTCGAGCAACACTTGCAGGAGAGGGACCTGATATTGCGATTCAGGTAGCAAACACGAACGGTATTGCAGGTGCAGTATTAAACACAGGAAATGACACACCTGTCAATTATGGACTTAGAAATGCGGTAATGGATTTAACTCAGTTTGAGGATTTTGAAGAAGTAGCAGATCGTTTTTCTGATTCAGCGATGGTTCCATTTTCCTTTAACGGAGCGACCTATGCATTACCGGATACGCAGACCTTCCCAATGATGTTTTATCGTAAGGACATTCTGTCGTTGAGCTTGATTATACAAGTGAAAGTGGAAATCTCTGGATTGTTATGCCGGATGCACAGGCAGGCTGGATGAGAATCGGTGATGGAAACAATGGAAGCTCTGTATGTGTAAATGGTAAGTGTTATATTACTTATGAACAGATAGCAGAATTCTGTGGAGAAGATAAGAGCACATGGGGTGCAAGACTTCAGGCAGAAGCTGATAGCGCATGGGAAGTATATGGTGCAAGAGTTGGTACGGCTTGCGAGATGAAGATGGTTAATAATAACGTAAACTTCGAAGGCTTTGCAACGAAGGCAGATGCATGGACACAGGATGGACTTGACATGTCGCAGGAAATTCTGGATGCATTAGTACCAGGCAGTGTTGTTACCTTAAAGTTCACAAGTGAAAGCGGTAAGCTTTGGATTGTTATGCCGGATGCACAGGCAGGTTGGATGAGAGTTGGTGATGGCACCAATGGAACTGCTGCATGCAACAATGGCTATTGCCAGATTACCTATGAGCAGATCGCAGAATTCTGCGGAGAAGATAAGAGCACATGGGGTACAAGAATGCA
The DNA here is from genome assembly GCA_964445375.1 of uncultured Roseburia sp. GTDB lineage: Bacteria > Bacillota > Clostridia > Lachnospirales > Lachnospiraceae > COE1. The sequence continues at coordinate 7,817 of CAYUKO010000107.1, read as the reverse complement.
GGCAGAAGCTGATACTGCATGGGAAGTTTACAGTGTAACCGTAGGACAGGGCGCTGCAGAATAAAGATAGAGATTTGGAAAGGTGTGAGATAAAATGAGAAATATGAAGAAATTTTTAGCATTAGGTCTTGCTGCAATCATGACATTGTCTATGGCAGGCTGTGGAAGCAGTGAAACAACATCAAGTGATGTACCGGAAGGTGGAGCTAAGGTTGCGACAGGAGACGATTCTACGGAAACAACACAAGATACTGCAAAGGCAGAAACAGCATCAGGAGATAAGAGAATCATTAATATTGGTACATGGTGGATACAGTATTATGACAGTTCCCATGAATCGGTAGAGGATGATCCTTCTTACTCTGGTTTAGACATTGCACATATGAAATTTGATAATGTAGCAACAATTGAAGACAGATATAATTGTGAATTCTATTGGAAGAACCTGACCTATCAGGGAGTACAGGATTCTATCAATACTTCTATTTTAGCAGGAGATCCGGACTGTGAGATTTATCTGGTAAATCCATCTATGGGTATTCCGGCACAGTTGAATGGTCTTGCCGTTGACTTAAAGACAGTATTACCAGAGGATCATGATTTATTTACCAGTCAGACCAATGCTACATACCTTGATCTTAATGATGGTAAGGCTTGCCTTGTTAAGAGAGTAGAAGCTGCTACTGTTGTAGGAGATACTTATCCATTAGCGTTCAATAAGCAGTTGTTAGAGGACAACAATCTGGAGGATCCAAGAGAACTCTATGCAAGAGGTGAATGGACATGGGATAAGTTCGTTGAGTATTGCCAGACATTAACACAGGATACCGATGGAGATGGTCAGATTGATCAGTATGGCTACTGTGGATTCATCAATGAGACATTTGAACAGTTAATGATGAGTAATGGAGCAAATGTTGCAACAGACACAACAGAAAAGCTTTCCTCTGCTGAGACAGGTGAAGCACTTCAGATGATTTATGATTTGTACAATACTTATAATGTATGCTATCCTTATGACTTTGAAAGCGGAAGCGATTCTGATACCATGAGATTCCAGTATCGTGACGGTAATATTGCTTTCTGGCCGGGTGCAGCATGGATTGCATCTTCCAATGCAGACTATGATTATACTGGTGAAAATGGAACAACACTTTCCTTTGATACCGTATTTGTACAGTGGCCGGTTGGACCATCCGGTGATGCAGCTACCAATGCAGGTAAGGTATGCTCTGGTGAGTATTATCTGATTCCGGCAGGTATCGATGATCCGGAAACCGTATTTAACGTATTGTATGATATGTGGAACTGGTATGATGGAGATACTTCTATCAGAGATGATGAGGAAGCATTATACTGGTGGTATGCAGTTACTGCTACGGATGAAACACTTCAGAATGAGAACTTTGATGTTATGTTTGATGTAGGAAGCAGAGAAACATTCGAACTTTGGAACAGCTTAGGAATCGGTTATGATTTCTCAGGTTTAATCAAGGGTGAAGTTACCGCTGCACAGTTCCAGGAAACATACAAGAATCAGGTACAGGATGCGTTAGACGTATACTTTAAGTAAGTTTCAATAAGACAAAATAGAGAACGTTTACTTTGTAGATGGAAGTCTGCAAGGTAAACGTTTTTTGTGTAAACCTATAATTTTTACAGTTTTTTTCTTTCAATAATGTGTGTATTTTTTTCTTGTTAAATATTTTACAATGTCAAAGGAAAATTCAAGTTGATGAAAGTGAGGAGAAAATTATGTCAACGGATTTATTTATGACGGAGGAGTATTTAACAGATTTGAACGCTTATTGGCGTGCTGCGAATTACCTTGCAGCAACACAGTTATATTTGTTAGATAATCCTATGCTGAGGGAGCCATTAACAAAAGATCAGGTTAAGAAGAAGATCGTAGGTCACTGGGGAACTGTACCTGGACAGAACTTTGTCTATGCACATATGAACCGTGCCATCAACAAATACGATTTGAATATGATTCTGATATCTGGTCCTGGTCATGGCGGAAACTTCTTTGTGGCAAACTCTTACTTAGAGGGAATTTATAGTGAAGTATATCCAAATATCAGTCAGGATATGGAAGGATTAAAGAAGCTGAATAAGCAGTTTTCTTTCCCAGGTGGTATTTCAAGCCATGTAGCACCGGAAACACCGGGTTCTATTAACGAGGGTGGCGAGTTAGGTTATTCTATTGCACATGCATTTGGGGCAGTATTTGATAATCCTGACTTGATTGCTACAGTAGTGGTAGGTGATGGAGAGGCGGAAACAGGTCCTCTTGCTACTGCATGGCATTCTAATAAATTTTTAAGTGCTAAGAATGATGGAGCGGTACTTCCTATTCTTCATTTAAATGGATACAAAATCAGTAATCCTACTGTATTTTCTCATATTTCCCATGATGAGTTGGAAAGCTTTTTCCATGGATGTGGATGGAAGCCTTACTTTGTTGAGGGAAGCGAACCGATGGAAATGCATCGCTTAATGGCAGAAGCAGTGGATCAGTGTATCGAAGAAATTAAGAGCATTCAGAAAGATGCAAGAGAAAATGGCAATACGGAAAGACCATTCTGGCCAATGATCGTTCTTCGTACACCAAAGGGATGGACAGGACCAAAGGTTGTTGATGGACTTCAGATAGAAGGTTCTTTCAGAGCGCATCAGGTGCCAATTACGATGGAGAAGCCGGAACATCTTGATCTGCTTAAGGAATGGTTATTAAGCTATCATCCGGAAGAATTATTCGATGAAAATGGCAGATTGATTCCAAAATTACGTAAGATGGCTCCAATTGGTGACCGCAGAATCAGTGCTAACCCACATGCCAATGGTGGTAAATTATTACGTGACCTTCGTTTACCAGACTTTAGAGAATATGGTGTTCAGGTTGAGAAGCCAGGACAGACAGAAGCTCAGGATATGATCGAACTTGGCGGATTTGTTCGTGATATCTTTAAGTTAAATAAAGAAGCAAAGAACTTTAGAATCTTTGGACCGGATGAAACGATGTCAAATCGTCTTTATAAGGTTTTCGAAGAGGAAAAGAGAGACTGGAATGCAGAATATCATCCAGCAGATGAAGACCTTGCAACAGATGGTAGAATCATGGACTCTTACTTAAGTGAGCATATGTGTGAAGGCTGGTTAGAGGGATATCTTTTAACCGGACGTCATGGATTCTTTGCCTCTTATGAAGCTTTTATCCGTGTTGTTGATTCTATGTGTGCACAGCATGCAAAGTGGTTAAAGGTTTGTAACCAGTTACCTTGGCGTCAGAAGATTGCTTCTCTGAACCTGATTCTGACATCAAACGTATGGCAGCAGGATCATAACGGATTTACACATCAGGACCCTGGATTTATGGATCATATCGCCAATAAGAAGGCAGATGTTGTCCGTATGTATCTTCCACCTGATGCAAACTGCTTATTGTCATGTTTCGATCATTGTATCAGAAGTAAGAACTATGTGAATGTCATTATCGCATCCAAGCATCCAAGCCAGCAGTGGCTGACCATGGAACAGGCTGTTAAGCACTGTACGCAGGGTATTGGCATCTGGGATTGGGCAAGTAACGATCAGGGAGAAGAGCCTGATGTAGTAATGGCTTGTTGTGGAGATACTCCGACCAAGGAAGCTTTGGCTGCTGTAACAATCCTTCGTGATAACTTACCAGAGTTAAAGATTCGTTTTGTCAACGTTGTTGACTTAATGAAGCTTGAATCACATAGTAAGCATCCACATGGATTAACAGATGTAGAATATGATGCATTATTTACTAAGGATAAGCCAATTATTTTCGCATTCCACGGATATCCTACATTGATCCATGAGCTTACATATCATCGTAATAACCGCAAGCTGTTTGTACATGGCTATCAGGAAGAGGGTACCATTACTACTCCATTTGATATGCGTGTACAGAATGAAATTGACAGATTCCATCTTGTTATGGATGTGATCAATCAGCTTCCACAGCTTGGAAATCGTGGTGCATATCTGATTCAGAAGATGCGCGATACTTTAGTAGCTCATAACCAGTATATCTCTGAATATGGACAGGATTTACCAGAAGTAAGAGACTGGACATGGCATACACCAGATGAAAAATAATAAAAATAGAGAAGCAGCCGGCATTTGTCGGCTGCTTTCCTTATAATATATACGTCCAGTCATCCATAATGGCTTCACATGCCTCAGGATCAAGTTCATCGATTGCGGTACAAAGCTTTTTGTATAAATCGAGGGAATGCCCTTCATAACGATATTTGGAAAGGGTATCCTTAACTGCTTCCATACCATCCATATCAAGCTCATCCAGAGCACCTTGCAGCTTGTCAAAAGTGTCAAGCAGAATGGTTTTACTCATAAACTCCTTGTCATTTGAGGCGTCAGCATTCTCTTCCGGGAAAAATGGCTTTAGAATTTCCTCATAATGTGCATAACGCTCCAACAAGTCAGGTGTTTTTTCCAGAATGAGCTGTTCATTTAAGTCATTTCCGGCGGCTTCAAGTTCTGCGGCATCCTCGGAGAGAGTGTTAGCACCGATTTGTTTGGATGCGCTTTTTAATGCATGAACTTCAATGGTGTAATTATGCCAGTCTTTTTCTTCGGCATATTGTTTGATGAGTGCATGCTTTTTTGGAATGGCATGGTAATAATCTTTTAATACGGTCCAGAAAAGTTTTGCATTGCCAAGAAGTTTAAGGGCAGCAGCAGTATCAAGGTCTTTGATTGCCGGTGGTGCGGCTTCTGTTTCCTGATTGTGACTGCGGTTATCTTTGCCTGCCTGCGTATTTTTCGTATTAATATTTTTCAATTTTGCCTTTGGAAGCCAGTGCTTTAACTTGGAAACAAGGATACGGACTTCAATTGGTTTTGCAATAAAGTCATTCATTCCTTCGCTAATAAACATTTCTTTGATACCGGATACGGCGTTGGCAGTCAAAGCAATAATTGGAATATCTTCATATTCTTTATGGAAGCGGCGAATGATATGAGTAGCCTCGACACCATCAATTTCCGGCATCATATGATCCATCAAAATCAAATCATATTGATTGGCGCTTATTTTCTCAATGGCTTCCTGTCCACTGGTTGCGGTATCTATCTGCATGGAAAGTGGTTCTAACAAGCCTTCGCACACAGTAAGATTAATGGAATTATCGTCGACAATAAGAATCTTGGCATCCGGAGCCGTAAAGTCATAGTATTCATCCGAGGATTCCTGGTCATCAAATACCTGAATTTCTTCATTAAAAATAGCTGCAAGGAACAAGGAAGAGAGTGGCTTTTTGGCAACGATGACATTTGGAATATCATAGCTTATTGTGGACTTGAAATTGACAAGAACAATCGCTGTGATATTCGGATGACTAGTGATAAAATCCTGTACCTGTGGAGTAAAGGATTTTGCTTCCATAAAGATATAAGAAACATAGTCTTCCAGTTTTTCGATTAAATCAGATACAGAAGACGTATTTTCATAAGTAAATCCTAAACGTTCCAAATCGTCTTCTAACTGCTTTTTGATATAGGTATTGTCGATATAACCGTAAAGAGTTTCTTTCTGTGGGTGTTCCACTTGAATGGAAGGTTCCATGTCAACGACCTTTTGCGGTAAAGTAAAAGAAAAAGTACTTCCCAGTCCATAGGTACTTTCTACCTTGATATCACCATGCATCAATCGTAGAAGCTGTTTACTGATGGCAAGTCCAAGTCCTGTGCCTTCGATGTTTCGGTTGCGTTTGCTGTCAAGCTGCTGGAAGGATTGGAAAAGCTTTGGTAAATCCGTTTTCTTGATTCCAATACCGGTATCTTCTACAGAAAAGAGAAGCTCAATATCTTCATTGTCGATTTCTTTATAATCAAAGCTAAGCTTAACCTGCCCGTTTTTCGTGAATTTAACAGCATTATTTGCAAGATTGATGATAATCTGTTTGAGACGGATATTATCACCAACAAGTTTACGCGGGATATTAGGATTCATATCAAGAATGAATTCCACATCTTCTTTTTCCAATCGGGTACTGACAATGCTGGAAACATCATGAATCACAGATACCGGCTCATATTCGACTTCCACAATATCCATTTTACCAGACTCTACTTTCGAGAAGTCCAGAATATCATTGATAATGGTAAGAAGCGTTTTACCGGAGGATTTAATCTGATTGATATAATCTCTGGCATTTGGTGGGAGATCTTCACGAAGAGCCATTTCTGCAAGTCCGATGACGGCATTCATAGGAGTTCGGATTTCATGACTCATATTGGCAAGAAAATCCGATTTCATGCTTGCAACCTTTTCAATTTCGATATTAGCCTGATGCATGATGTATTTGTGATAGGAAATTGTAGAAAGGATATTGGTCAGGGTATACAGGAAATTGGCTGCGTTTTCCACTTTTGTTCTTTCAACGACAGGAACTTCCAGTACAGATTGGAGATAGTTAATTAAATCCACATCAATTTCGGCAGCAACCTGCATGACTTTTGTAATATCTGGTGGTTCTGTAAGAATCTGACCACCTACAAAGCAGCCAAGCATGGTATCACCTGCCATGATTGGAGCGGCAAAATCCGTCAGCCCGGCGTGGCAGTAGTAGGTGATGGAAGAACCGGATTTTAGAGCAATCTCAGCACCGTGCTTGTCGCATTGCTCGCAGCGAAGACAGCCTATTGCTGATTTACGGGTATATTTTGCACAGAAATCGGTATAATTAGAGCCTTTTGTAACAGGCTTGCCGTTGGCATCCGTAATCTGTGCGGCAAACCCTGTCATTTTAGCAAAGGCATCCTGAATTCTTTGCAACATATCAACTTCGAATAAGTCGGTCAGGGTGATTTCATCATTCATGGGAGTGCCCTCCTTAACCTAGAATTTCACGAATCTTTGCAAGTAATGTGTTTTTGTCAACTGGTTTTAAAAGATATCCTGCGGGCTTTAAAGAGAGCGCCTTTTGGATTTTCTCAGTGTTATTAATACCAGTCAGAAAGACAACAGGGATATTAGCAGTAAGTGGGTTATTTCGCAATTGCTGAAATACGGTAGGACCGTCTTCTACCGGCATTTCATAGTCAAGCAGAATTAAATCAACCGTTCTGCCTTCCAGATACTTTCTGGCAAGTTTTCCATTGATGGCAGTAGCAACTTCATAATCCTGTTTTAAATGCTCATTGATGGTTTTGAGCATAACGGTAGCATCGTCAATGACCAGAATTCGTTTTCTGGGATTTATCATATCAAGTTCTGTCATAAGAGCATTATAATCTATGTTCTTTTTGTCTGGTCGAGCTAAGTTTATCTCGGACATAAGAGCATTATAATCGATCGTGTCTTGCGTGGATGAAGGCGAAGAAGCTTTTTCATTTAAGTATTGAGTCAGCTTATCACGAATGGCAAATGCTGTAATCGGCTTAACCAGAAGCAATTCTGATGAACTGGAAGGCAGATTACGATAGAAAGCATAATCTTGCGAATTACAGATAAGCACTAAAGGAATGCCATCCTTTTGCATTTGTTGGCGAACGCGGATAATCGTTTCCATATTGCTTCGCGTTTCGGCATTCATGCAGTATACAACAGCATCCGGTTGGAAATATGTTAGATGATTGATTAAATCAGGGTACAGCATGGAAGAAGATAAACATTCAAAAGTATCAATTAATTGAGAAAAGAAATCATTTATGATGTCTTTATTTCCACCAGTAAGTAATATTTTATATTTCATAGAACCTCTCCTTTGAAAAGATTTAGTAATTATTTATCATAAAACGATAATAATCAGTCTATATATTAA
>CAYUKO010000106.1:0-13316 GCA_964445375.1 uncultured Roseburia sp. | reverse complement strand
GTCATTTATGTGTAATATCTGTTCAAAATAAACAATTTAAAATAAAGATGCTTTTTCACCATTTATTCATTTTCCACATATACTATTACTTATAAAACCCTTTTCCTTGATATTCCTATGAAAATGATTCTATAAGGATGCACCCTGTTCATTCTTTGTTATTTAAAGGTGGAAAAGTTTTCAGAATAGGTGTACACTGTACAAGACAAAATGCAAAAATATATTCCTATTATTATTGGAGGTTAATCATATGTATCAAATTAATTTTAAGGAACCTATACATGTACACTTTATGGGAATCGGCGGCATCAGCATGAGTGGACTTGCAGAAATTCTTCTTGATGCAGGTTTTCCAATCAGCGGCTCTGACGCTAAAAAATCCCCACTGACAGAACACCTTTCTTCCATCGGTGCCAAAATAAGCTATGGTCAGCGCGCTGAAAATATCACAGATGATATGGATTTAATCGTTTATACTGCTGCCATTTCCAAGGATAATCCTGAATACATGGAAGCTGTAAGCCGAAATATTCCTATGATGACACGTGCCGACCTGCTCGGACAGATTATGAAAAACTATAAAACTCCGATTGCTATCAGTGGTACTCATGGAAAAACCACTACAACTTCTATGGTTTCTGAAGTACTTCTTGCAGAAGACGCAGACCCTACCCTTTCCATTGGCGGTATCTTAAAATCCATTGGTGGAAATATCCGTGTTGGTAAATCCGATTATTTTGTAACAGAAGCATGTGAATACACTAATTCTTTCTTAAGCTTCTTCCCTCGTATCAGTATCATATTAAATATAGAAGAAGACCATATGGATTTCTTTAAAGATATCGATGATATCCGTAATTCTTTCCATCAGTTTGCAAAGCTTCTTCCTGATGACGGATACCTGATTGTCAATTCCGGAATTGACAATCTTTCCGAGCTTACTAAGGATTTAACCTGCAAAGTGATTACCTTTGGTAAGGATACATCCTCTGATTACAGCTACACGGATGCTTGCTTTGATGAAATGGGCAAAGCTTCTTATACCTTATTAAAAAATGGCAAACCAGCCCAAAGAATTGATCTTGGTGTTGTTGGCGAACATAATATCTTAAATTCCCTGTCTGTCATTGCCCTGATGGATTTACTTCATATGAAAGAAGAAACGGTATTGAAGGCACTAAAAACCTTTAATGGTACGGAAAGACGTTTTGAATATAAGGGAGAAATCGGTGGTGTTACCATCCTTGATGACTATGCACATCATCCAACAGAAATCGAAGCTACCTTAAAGGCTGCTGCCAATTATCCACACAAGACCTTGTGGTGCGTCTTCCAGCCTCACACTTATACACGAACCAATGCATTCTTAAAAGAATTTGCCCAGGCACTAAGCCTTGCAGATAAGGTTATTCTTGCGGATATCTATGCTGCACGTGAGAAGAACACCATCGGTATTACTTCCATGGACCTCTTAAAAGAGATTGAGAAATTAGGTAAAGAATGCTACTATTTCCCTTCTTTTGATGAGATTGAAAATTTTTTATTAGAAAATTGTATCAACGGTGATTTGTTGATAACTATGGGAGCCGGAGACATTGTAAAAATCGGCGAAAATCTGTTAGGACTTTAATTATCCACATTATCCACATTTTTTGTCCGCAAAAACGCGGAAAAAGGATGTGGATATTTTCTTATTAAATCCACAATTTTAAATTTTTTTATTCACAGGCTTCAAATGCTGTCTATATAAGGGAATGAGCATTTTCTCTCTTTTCGTTATCCACATTATCCACGTTATCCACAAAACCGTGAAACCCAGTATTCACAAGGGTTTGCGGGTTCTCGAGGGCTTGCAATTTTATTCAGTTGTGTTACAATACACTTACTTTGGGTCAACAGTGATTCTTTCACAGGTTAGACTCTGTAACAATACATACCAGGACAGGTGAAATGATGAATCGAATTAACATCTATCGTAATACACACAAAGAGCAGACTTTAGTCTCTAATTATTTTATTGATGAGTTCATGGCCGATGCAAATGATGCACAGCTTAAAATATACCTTTTCTTAATCCGTATGATGAGCGCTAACTTACCAACCAGCGTGACAGATATTGCGGACAAATTCAATTACACAGAAAAGGATGTGCTTCGTGCTCTCATGTACTGGGAATCAAGACAGCTTCTCAGTCTGGAATACGATGCCGCGCACAATCTGTCTGGTATACAAGTCCTTTCCCTGGACAACCCTTATGAATTCCAGCAGCCGGCACCTCGTATTACTCCAGTGCTGTCTTTTATTCGACCTGCATCTATGCAAACTGGGCTGACCAGCGCTGCTCCCATCAGCACTCCAGTCCAGCAGGCAGTGCAGCCTGAAGTTCGCAGACCTGAATACACCATGGACGATTTGAAGAATTTTAAGAGCAATGAAGAAGTCCAGCAGCTTCTCTTTGTAACAGAACAGTATATCGGAAAGCAATTAACGAGAACCGATATCGAAACCATTCTTTTCCTCTACGACGGGCTCGGATTCTCCGCTGACCTGATTGATTATCTGGTGCAGCACTGCGTAGAGCGTGGTAAAAAGGATTTTCGTTATATGGAAAAAGTGGCTCTTGCCTGGGCCGATCAAGGCATTACAACCCCAAAACAGGCACAGATGGCTAACAAGAAATATGACAAAACTGTTTATACAATCATGAAATCACTTGGCAAGAATTCCAACCCCGCTCCCAAGGAAATGGAATACATTAACAAGTGGACAAAAGACTATGGTTTTATGCTGGACGTCATACAGGAAGCTTGTGACAAGACTGTCATGACAACCGACTCCCATCGTTTTGCTTATGCTGATGGCATTTTAAGTAAATGGTATCAGGCTGGCGTACGCAAAAAGGAAGACATCGTAACAGCTGATGCATCTTTCCAGCGCAGTGCTCTCTCTAAGAATACTGCTCCTCAGCGTACTGCATCCACAGGCACAAACAAGTTCAATCGTTTTGCCCAGAATACATATGATTTTGAGCAGCTTGAACAAAATATCTTGAGCAACTAAAAATTGCAAAATTCATAAACGGAAGATTTTGCAATTGACAAATTTGTGCTTATGCACAAATTTGAAAGCTATTCAAATCGGGAGATTATCATGTCACTTACAAACAGTCAGTACAATGCTATTATTCGCTCTTATGAGGAAAAACAAAGAAAAGCAAGATATTTACAAGAGGAACATACCGCGCAGGTCTATGCTGCAATACCAGAGTATGAAGATCTGGACAGACAAGTGTCTTCCATCTCTATTGCTCAGGGACGTAAGCTCCTTAGTGGTGACAGCAATGCCCTTTTGGAATTAAAAGAGCAGTTAAAGCTCCTTTCCAGGAAAAAGGCTGAGCTGTTAAAAGCACATAACTTTCCTGCCGATTATCTTTCCCCTGTATATGAGTGTCCCCATTGTAAGGATACCGGCTATATAGATAATAAGAAGTGTTCCTGTTTCCGTAGTGCTGAAATTGAGCTGATTTACGAACAGTCTCACATTAAAAATCTCTTAAAAACAGATAACTTCAGTAGCTTATCTTATGACTTTTATGAGGGTGAAGACCTCGAACGATTCCAAAAAGCGGTCGTTGAATGCCAAAAATTCATAAAAAATTTTCAATCAGACTACCACAATTTATTTTTTTATGGTACAGTAGGTACTGGTAAATCATTTTTGTCCTCTTGCATTGCCAAGGAACTTATTGATCAGGGGCAGCTTGTTATCTATTTTAGTGCAACCCAGTTATTTGATGCACTATCCAAAAGCACCTTTGATAAAGAAAGTAAAGAGGCTGCATCGGGGATTTACGAGGACATTTATGAATGTGACTTACTAATTATTGATGATTTGGGAACTGAACTTACTAATGCGTTCGTTTCATCCCAGCTTTTCTCCTGCTTAAATAACAGGCATCTTCGTAAGAAATCAACGATTATTACGACGAACCTTTCTTTGGAGGAATTAAGGGATCGTTACTCTGACAGAATCTTTTCCCGCATAACAAGTAATTATGGGATGTGCAAGCTAACCGGACGAGATATCCGGGTAACCAAAAAATTGTTGTTGAACAGAAAGTGAGGATTTTCGCAATGCCAGTTCGCGAAGAAAAAAGAAATCTGAATTCGATACCTGTAGGTTCTCTTGGTATCATTCCTTTAGAGGGCTGTAAAGCTCTTGGTGACAAAGTTAATGAGTACCTTGTAAAATGGAGAACAGAACGTGAAAGTGAACACAAAAATAGTCTCGCATTCTCAGGCTACCAGCGTGATTCATATATTTTAAAAACAAAGGTTCCACGTTTTGGTACCGGTGAAGCTAAGGGTGTTATCTTAGAATCCGTTCGTGGTGATGACTTATATATTCTTGTAGATGTTGCCAACTATAGCTTAACCTATTCTTTATGTGGTCATGAGAATCATATGTCTCCGGATGACCATTATCAGGATTTAAAGAGAATTATTGCCGCTGTTGGTGGTAAGGCAAGAAGAATTACGGTTATTATGCCTTTCCTTTACGAAAGCCGTCAGCATAAGAGAACTTCCCGTGAGTCTCTTGACTGTGCTATCGCATTACAGGAAATGGTAAAGATGGGTGTTGACAATATTATTACTTTCGATGCTCATGATCCTCGTGTACAGAATGCGATTCCTTTAAATGGTTTCGAAACCGTACAGCCAACTTACCAGTTTATCAAGGGACTCTTAAGTAATGTTCCTGATTTAACAATTGACTCTGACCATATGATGATCATCAGCCCTGATGAAGGTGGTATGGGACGTGCTATCTACATGGCAAACGTTATGGGTCTTGATATGGGTATGTTCTATAAGAGACGTGATTATACACAGGTTGTTGATGGACGTAATCCAATCGTTGCTCATGAATTCCTTGGAAGCGACGTAGAAGGTAAGGACGTATTGATTATCGATGATATGATTTCATCCGGCGAAAGCGTTCTTGAAGTTGCTGCTGAATTAAAGTCCAGAAAGGCAAACAGAATCTTTGTTGCTACTACATTTGGTTTATTCACCAGCGGACTTGAGAAATTCGATGAAGCTTACGAAAGCGGCTTAATCTACAGAGTTCTTACAACCAATCTGATTTATCAGATGCCAGAACTTCTTGAGAAGCCATATTATATCAACTGTGATATGAGCAAGTATATTGCTTACATCATTGATACTTTGAATCATGATTCTTCTATCAGCGATTTATTAAATCCAAACGACAGAATCCATGCTATCATTGAGAAATATAAGAACAAAGAATTACCTTGTCAGAAAGATATGTAATTTGAAATAAAAAAGAAACCTTCAAAACGGAAGGTTTCTTTTTTATTATACACTTATTTTAATCCCTGAATCAAAATGACCAGAATCAAAATCGGAAGTACAAATTGAAAATATGGTTTTAATGCACGAGGCATCTTCATGCCCTTTCCAGTATTGGCTTCTTCTAAGTACTGATCAAAGCCCCATCCCCATTTGGTCACGCAGAATAACAGATATACCAATGAACCTAATGGGAGTAACAGATTACTTACGATACAGTCCTCAATGTCAAGCACATCACGTCCACCTGACATATTTACAAATACCTTAGGCAACGTAATAAAAATCAATGGTGGACCCGCATCCGGCTGAACACCAAAGCTAAAGCATGCCGGGAAGATAATCAGACCAGACATCAAAGCTACAAAGGTATCCAGACAACAGATTTGAATGGATTCCCCGGCAAGTGTATGCTCTTTTGACATATAGCTTCCAAAAATCTACATTGCAGCAATACCAAGACTTAAGGTAAAGAATGCCTGATTCATCGCTGCTGTAATTACCGTTCCAAATCCTTGCTCGGCAACCTTATCAAAATCAGGTAACAGATAGAATTTCACACCTTCTCCTGCACCGGGTAACGTAAGGCTATGTACTGCCAGTACTACGATTAAGCCTAAAAGCCCAATCATCATGCCCTTTGTAATACGCTCCAGACCATTTTTCAAGCCAAAGCTTACGACAAGGAATCCTGCACGGCACTCTTACGACTGGCTCGTCCTACTGCCAGCTCCATGGTCAGCACAGGCACTCCCATAATCAGCAAAAACAACAGGTAAAACAATACAAAAACACCGCCACCATTAGCACCTGCTACATATGGGAACTTCCATACATTACCGATGCCAATTGCACAACCGGCACTTACCAGAATAAAGCCTAATCTGGATTTAAAACTTTCACGTTTCATGATAACCCTTTTCCCTCCATATTATGTTAAGTACATCTAGTATATCATGAAGTATAACAACTAGGCTATGGGATTATCTCCTTTTTCATTTCCATATATGGTAAAACTTCAAACCCATTTTTTCTATATACCTGAATGGCTCTTTGATTCTCTTCCTCGACCTCTAATCTAAAAATTGCGTCTGGATACTTCTCTTCCATATATGCAAAGAACTGGCTTCCTATCCCTAATCCCCGATATTCCTGTTTCATATATAAGTCTTCTATCCACATACATGGCTTGCCAAACTCCGTGGAAAAGCTCTTCGCAACCATTGCATAACCTTGCACTTTGTCACCATCCTGAAAGATATATCCTTCCAGATAAGGACTGTCACTAATACAATTCTCAAAATCCTTACAAAATATTTCTTCTGAACCGTTACTCCATACAGCAGGGGATGTATAAAACACCCGCATCATCTCAAGCACACAATCCTTATCCTCGACATTCATATTTCTAATTGTACTACTCATTTTATCTACTCTCTTTCAAACATATGTTATCAAAGACAAAATACATTCTTACGTTATTTCTAATTTGACGCACTGCTTGCAGCCGCAGATACTGCAACCGCTGCACAGATAGCTGCCTGCTGAGCTGCAATGATTGCAATCGTACTACTAATTGCAGCAGAATTCATAATCTGGCTGTTTTTCTTACCTACATAAGCCTTGCAGACAATCATAACCGCATGCATCAATCTCTGCTTCTGACTTGCTCCAAAGAATCCATATCCTTTTTCCTTTTCCAGATGCTCTGCTACTTCTACAATCTCTGTAACCACTTGTGACATATCACAAGGTAATATGCTTAATGCACCTAATGTTGTCAGTTCACAGTCTGTACCATACTTATATCCTTTTTCCTTTAATGCCTCAAAGAGTTCTACTAATCTCTGACACTTCTCCTTGGCACTGCCTTCTCCCAATGCCAGTACATGACTAAGTGACTGTACGGCGTTACCGGAAAAGAACTTAGGCTTTAGAATCTCATAACACTTCTCAACTTCTTCCATCATCAGTTCCGGACTGTAATCACTAAAGGCAAGCATTGCCGCAAAAGGACCATCTTCATTATAAGTTAAAAATGGATGCTCTTTCTTCATCAGATTATAAATCTCTCTTGTCTTCTGTGCAATATATGGATACTGCGATTCCTCTGTCATCTGTGCCACAATCATAGATACCAGTGGTAAATAGGTCGAAGAATGAAAATGCTTCTTCAACTCTTCATATACCTTTAATGCATTGTTAAATAAGGTTTCTGCATTGTCACTAATTGCCAGCATACATGCCATAGGCGCAATCACAGTTCCTCGAAAATCCGAAAAAATCCCTGTTTTATCTTTGATAATCTGCTTACATTCCTTCAATCTTTGTACGGTTATCGTTTCTTTCTTATCTGCAAGGATTCCGGCACAAACTGGTAGTATATAACTATTTTCCCATGCAAAAGCATCTTTTGCCATATCTCTGTCCTGAATAAACTCTTCACATAAAACCTTTAATTCGTCTCTCATAGTAATCTCCTTCGTAGTTATATATTTCTCTTTCGTAGTGTAACACAAATTTCGTTCTATTTGAACACATTATTGTCATACTTTTACAACATTTTCCACTGCTTCAGCGCACACACAAAAAAGAACTATACCAATTAAGATATAGCTCTTTCTCAATGCAAACGTTTCTCTTATAACGTCTGCATTCTTTTATTAATATAATCTTCCAAAAGTTCAGTCGTGCCTTCTAAACCTAATCTGCTACTATTGATGGAGAGTTCATAATTTCTGGAATCGCCCCATTTTCCTACACAGAAGTAGTTATGATATGCTTTTCTCTTCTTATCCTGCTCAATAACCATTTCCTTTGCATCCTTTTCAGAAAGATTGTGGAGCTTCATGATACGTGCAACCTTAGTCTCCATATCACCAATGATGAAAATCGTAATCAAATTCTTATATTCCTTTAAGCATTCTTCTGAACAACGTCCTACAACAACAAAGGATTCTCCCTCTGCCGCTTTCTTCTTAAGGAAATCAAACTGCATATACGCAATATTTTCCTGTGGAGAGTTGCTATAGCCTCTTACCGTTCTATAACCAAAGCCCTTCTTAGGTACTTCATCATATGGTTCTAAGTTTGCTACATTTACGTTCTTTTCTCCTGCAATCTCACGTAACAGATTGTAGTCATAGATCGGAAGTTCCAACTTCTTCGCGATTTTTTCAGCGATTTCATGACCAGCACTTCCGAATTCTCGTCCAATTGAAATAATAACCTGTTTCTGTTCCATATTACTTCCCCTTTCTCTTATAAATATCTAGCCCAAACACAAATCATGGAAATAACTAAAACAATAATGGTTGCCGGTGCCATTGCCTTACAGTACTTGCCCCAGCCGATTGGATATCCTTCCTTGGCTGCTACAGATGTACCTACAACGTTTGCAGATGCACCGATTGGAGTTGCACTTCCACCAATATCAGTACCAATTGCAAGTGCCCATGCTAATACAGAAAGACCAATGTTTTCTGTTTCTGCAAGACTCTTAATAACAGGAATCATCGTTGCCGCAAATGGAATATTATCAATAAATGCGCTGGCAACACCGGAAACCCAGATAATAATCGCAATCATCAGATACATATTACCACCACTGATCTTACCAATAAAGGATGCAATCACCTCAAGAATTCCTGTCTGCTCCAAACCGCCAACAACAACGAATAATCCGATAAAGAATAACAAGGTCTTATAATCTATCTTCTTAAGTAGCTCTAATGCTGACTTTCCTGCTGCAATTAAAGTAATAATCGTAATAAACATTCCAATTGTTGCTACTGTCAAACCTGTCTGAGCATGTGTTACCAATAGAACAATTGCTAATCCAAAAATAACACAGCTTGCTGCAAAGCCCTTCTTGTCCTCAATTAAGTTCATCTGCTTAGATATATCGATAGATTCAATAGCTACTTCTGATACTAATTCTTTTCTGAATATCAGATAAAAATAGATTACTACAACAAACAGACAAATTCCAGCAATAACACCAGTATTTGCAACAAAATCTGCAAAAGTATAGCCTAATGATGTACCAATAATAATATTTGGTGGATCTCCACACATGGTTGCGGAGCCTCCTAAGTTTGCACAAAAGATTTCTGCCAGAATCATTGGAACCGGATTAAATCTTAATAACTGTGCTAATTCTACGGTAACTGCTGCCAAGAACAGAATTACCGTAATACTGTCTATAAACATTGCTAATATAAAGGACATAACCATAAAGGTGATGAAAATAGGTATCGTTTTAAAACGTACCAATTTCGCAATCGTCATGCAAAGCCAACGGAAAAATCCAGCCTTTGCCATTCCTTCTACCATTACCATCATTCCAGCAATAAAAATAATGGTTGCCCAGTTAATTCCACTGGTACTTTCTGAAGCAGTTCCTGCCTCATACCAAAAGCCTACTGTAAAAATAGGCGCAATATTCAGTGTCTCCATTGCTGCTTCAAAATCACGCATACAAAAACCAAATACCAAAACTAATGTCGCAAGACCACATGCTAATGTGGTATAATGTCTCTCAATTTTTTCTGTGATAATGAGTGCAAACATTATCACAAAGATAATGACTGCTGTTACTTGTGCTAACATTTGAATTTTCTTCCTTTCCCTCATTCGTGTGAAAAAATATGTATATAAAATGCCACCATTGCTACTATATTATGATTATGGCATACCTTTTGAGTATAGCACTTTTGTCGAAAAAGTCACGAACTTTTTTTACAAAAATAAAACGCATGAAATGCTTTCTTTAAGCAACTTTCATGCGTTTTATGGATAAATAGGAAATACCTATTTATTTATGGTTCTTATCTGCTTAATCTTCATATCCGTTAGGATTATTTGACTGCCATCTCCAGCTGTCTGCACACATATCCTTAATATCATACTGTGCTTCCCAGCCAAGCTCTTCCTTCGCCTTTGTAGCATCGGAATAACAGGTTGCAATATCGCCTGCACGTCTGTCCTTGATTACATAAGGAATCTTAACTCCTGTTGCAGCTTCAAAGTTCTTCACGATATCAAGTACACTGTATCCGTGTCCTGTTCCAAGATTATAGATGCAAAGTCCTGCCTTCTCTTCAATCTTCTTCAATGCCTTAACATGTCCAACTGCAAGGTCAACAACATGGATATAATCTCTTACACCTGTTCCGTCCGGAGTATCATAGTCATCACCGAATACACCAAGCTCTTTGAGCTTTCCTACCGCTACCTGTGTTATGTATGGCATTAAGTTATTTGGAATACCATTTGGATTCTCGCCCATTGTTCCGCTCTTATGAGCACCAATTGGATTAAAGTAACGAAGAAGAATTACATTCCATTCCGGATCTGCCTTCTGCATATCAGATAAAATCTGCTCAAGCATAGACTTTGTCCATCCATAAGGATTTGTACACTGTCCCTTTGGACACTCCTCTGTAATTGGAATAAATGCAGGATCTCCATATACGGTTGCAGAAGATGAGAAGATAATGTTCTTACAGTTATGCTTTCTCATAACATCTACTAATGTTAAAGTACCTGCAATATTGTTGTTGTAATATTCCCAAGGCTTTGCTACGGATTCACCAACTGCCTTAAGACCTGCAAAATGGATACAGGAATCAATCTTTTCCTTTGCGAAGATTTCCTCTAATGCATCACGGTCAAGAATATCTGCTTTATAGAAAGTAACCTTTTTGCTTGTAATCTTCTCCACTCTCTCCAAGGATTTCTCACTTGCGTTGGATAAATTATCAAGAACTACTACATCATAACCTGCGTTCTGTAACTCAACTACTGTGTGGCTACCGATAAATCCGGCACCGCCTGTAACTAAAATTGCCATAAAGCTCCCTCCACTTCTAGAACGTTAAATTATTGTCATTCATTCTTCTATACTATATCGCGTTTAAGCCCAGAAAACAATAGCATAATCATTTCTTTTTTTAATACAATCAATCATATTTCTCATCTTTTACTCAATAAGACTACAAACTTCGTTTTGATTTAACTTTTTATTTCTTCATACTTTTTATATTTTCAGTTATTATAAGGTATTGTTTCTGTTGTATTTTGCAAATTCACAAATTAATTGTGGAAAATGTGGATAATTTTGTGGATATTTATATATTTTCAGTTTCTTTGTGATAGGTTATACACATGTTGCATTCCATTTTTTTATCCTTTTCTGTTTCCATTTTCCATTGAATTAAGTATACTGTTTCCTCAATACCCGCATGATCACTGTGTTTCTGCGGTATTATTACAATAGAATCCTTTGCTATCTGGCCATCTATCTTAATACAACAGCTTCCCTTTGCACCTTTTATGAAAATCTGATGGTTATCCACCAAGGGCTTATAGGCCGTAATCAGGTTTTCCACAATTTCTTTGGTTTGTTCCACCGGAAAAAAAAAGTCTGTTATGCATAACGATAAACTGTCTTCTTCCTTCATGCAAATCTTACGGACAATCTCCTGAATACAGCCTTTTGGATAAGCTGCTCCAAAGGAAATCGTCAGCTCTTTTGCTTCCTCATTCCATGCAAATTGTGTTGCCTGATATTCCCGTCCCACTGCCTGCTCCAATCCATTGATAATTGGCACAGAATGTCCCAAGGAACGATTGCACAAAATATCATATCTTCCGGCACCAAAATAATCCTTCGTATATTCACCCGCACCTAAGTCCGTAAGAAACATCTCACCATCGAACACGCATAGGAAGTGTCCAATATCATTATGATTATGATTCTCCTCATTATGTCCGCCCTTTGCAGCAAAGCCGTTCCCCTTCGCATCCTTACCACTCATCCATTGCGCAGAAGGCAGTAGGTTGATGAGACTCTTATTTGCTTGCATATGCTGCTCATCATAGGTCATGAGCCAACGGATATTACGCTCATTTGTAAGCCATCGATAGCATGCATCTCCTTCCAAGCCTCTTGCTAATATATAATCCGGTGTCTCCACCTGTGGAATACAATGGGCAAGATATGCAGTCAGTCCCGGCAAAAATGGCTCTTTGCTGCTGCCATCAGAAAAGCTGACACTGATTCCACCACCAAAATAGCACTTCTGCTGAAACAAAGCGATATTTTCACACTTTGGCTTTTTCATCAGATCAACTGCACCATTTGTTTCCTGATACAAAAGCTCTGCAAATGCTGTATAATAGCTCATTCCATAGGAATAGTAGCCTAAGCCCTCTGTACAGGCTCCATCCTCTTCCATACCATCAAGATAGCAATCCAGGGCATCACAAACACGCTTGATGCAAATCTCCTTCTTTTCGTCAGAAAGCTGCTGCATACGGTTCATATAAATTGCTGTCATTCCTATTGACCCGGCACACACAGACGCCCAATTGCATCGATCCTTCTCCCACCAGCTATAAGGAACCGTTGATGACAGGAAGGGAACAAGCACGCGCCGTTGTACCTCGAAGAATACTTTCTTAACCACTTCCTCTGGTAATTTATCATACAGCAAAAAGACAAGCTCTGATAAAGTCTGTGCCGTCTCTGCTGCAAACAAATCTATTGTAAGCTCATCTTTTGTTTCACCATTCACATGTGCTGGCAAAGCCCAAAAACGCTCCTGGCATATCGCAGTGATAATCTGTGCGAGCTTATCCACGTCCTCCTGCTTTTTTCTGTAAGTTGCAAGAATACCATAAACGGTCAGATATTTCCTTCTTCCAAAATACGCCTTCTCATATATGAGTCTGTTACCTGTCGTAAAAAAGAGGTCGAATTCTTCCATCTTAAGCTCCGGCATTGGTACTTGGTCAAGCGCATCTGCTGCCTGCTCGATTTCATCCCAAAAACTTTTTAAATAATGAATCTGCTCGTTTGTCATTTGCTATTCCCCCTATCTTTTCTGGGTAGTGTCAAAAACTACCTGTTTTTTTGTTTCAAAATCTTATATAAAC
>CAYUKO010000105.1:0-13726 GCA_964445375.1 uncultured Roseburia sp. | reverse complement strand
TATTAGGACACGTTCAGGATGAAAATGGTCAGAAGATGAGTAAGTCCAAGGGTAACGCAGTAGACCCATTTGATGCATTAGAGACTTACGGTGCAGATGCAATCCGCTGGTATTTCTATATCAACTCTGCTCCATGGCTTCCAAACCGTTTCCACGGTAAGGCAGTTCAGGAAGGACAGCGTAAGTTCATGGGTACTTTATGGAATACCTATGCATTCTTCGTACTGTATGCAAATATTGATAACTTTGATGCAACCAAGTATACTTTGGATTACGATCAGCTTCCTGTTATGGATAAGTGGTTATTATCTAAGCTTAATTCCGTTGTTAAGGCAGTGGATGACAACTTAGGAAATTATAGAATTCCGGAAGCAGCAAGAGCACTGGATTCCTTCGTGGATGAAATGAGTAACTGGTATGTAAGACGTGGACGTGAACGCTTCTGGGCAAAGGGAATGGAGCAGGATAAGATTAATGCTTATATGACTCTGTATACAGCACTTGTTACCATTTCCAAGGCAGCAGCACCAATGATTCCGTTCATGACAGAGGATATCTATCGTAACCTTGTATGCAGCATTGATAAGACTGCACCGGAAAGTGTTCATTTATGCGACTTCCCAGAGGTTAACGAAGCATGGATTGATACAAAGCTGGAAGAGGATATGGAACATGTTCTTAAGGCTGTTGTTATGGGTAGAGCATGTAGAAATACAGCAAACATCAAGAATCGTCAGCCAATTGGAAATATGTTTATTAAAGCTCCATTTGAATTTGGTGAGTTCTATCAGGAAATCATCCGTGATGAGTTGAATGTTAAGGCAGTTACGTTCACAGATGATGTAAGAGAATTTACTTCTTATACCTTCAAGCCACAGCTTAGAACTGTTGGTCCAAAATACGGTAAGCAGCTTGGTGGTATCCAGAAGACATTAGCTTCTATCGATGGCAATTCGGCTATGGATGAATTAAAGGCAAATGGTTTCATTGCATTTGACGTAGATGGTGTAGAGGTTAAGCTCGCAGAGGAAGATTTATTAATCGATATCACTAAAAAGGAAGGCTATGTAACAGAAGCTGATAATGTTGTTACAGTAGTTCTTGATACCAACCTGACTGAAGAACTCTTAGAGGAAGGCTTCGTATACGAAGTAATCAGCAAGATTCAGACTATGCGTAAGGATTCCGATTTCGAGGTTATGGACCATATCAAGGTTTATATCAGTGGAAATGACAAGGTTGCCGGAATCGTTCAGAAGAATGAAAAGGCAATCGGCGATAAGGTTCTTGCAGATGAATTTGCATATGCACAGGGCGGAAACGCTAAGGAATGGAACGTTAATGGTGAGAATGTAACGATTGGCGTAGAAAAGAAATAAAATATGTTATGGAGAAACGGCAGAGCTGAAAATGTTCTGTCGTTTTTTCATGCCTAGAATTTTTTACAAAAAAATTCTTTATTTTAGGTCTGGAAGATTTATGAAATTGGAATAAATTGTCAGAATTTATTGAAAAATTCACACAAATATAGTAAACTTAACATGATAAGATAGCGTTTTTATAATGAGAGAGAGAATGCGATGAAAATGAAAAAATCCGGTTGGAAGAAGTGGGAAAAGAATATCAGATTTATTCTGACCGGCATGATATGGATTGGTATCATGCTGTTCTTTTCGTATCCGCAAAAGGTTCTGGCCGAGGAAACAGAAGATATGATAAGAGTGGGAACCTATGAACTTCCTGGCTTTAGTGAGATGCAGGATGGAAGTATGTCCGGTTATAACTATGAGTATTTATGTGAGCTTTCTGAGATTACGGGATGGAATTATGAGTTTGTTCAGGTTGGAGGTTATGAAGAGGGATTAAGAAAACTGGAAGCCAAAGAGATTGACCTGTTAGCTCCTGCTCAGAAGACAGAGGAAGGATTATCGAAATATCTGTATTCGGATTATGATTTTGGGAAGCAGTATACGGCGTTAGTCACAGAAGCAGGAAAAACAGGTCTGCAATATGAGGAATATGAGGATTTTCAGGGTATGACGGTAGCGGTGGTAAAAGATTCGGCATACACGGAAAACTTTATGGAATATGAAGCAAAGCATGAATTTCAGGTGAACTATCGATATTGTGAATCCACGACAGAGGCATTTTCTCTCTTGCATGAAAGAGAAGTGGACGCCGCAGTTGTGAATCTGTTGGAAGTACAAAAGCGGGATAAGGTTCTTGCAAGATTTAGTCAGGTTCCGTTTTATTACATTACGTATCAGGGAAATGAGGCGTTTATGGAGGAACTGAATGCAGCGATGGCACAGCTTCAGGCAAAGAAGCCCAATCTGTTAAGCGACCTGACAGACATCTATCTTCCGGTATATGATATTCAGTATACAACATCTGAACAAAGGGCTTATGTGGAATCTGCGGATGTGATCAAGGTCGGTTATACGCAGGGAAATGTTCCATTAACTTATACGGATTCGGAAACAGGAGAGTTTGCGGGTATTACCAGAGATATTTTGGATCAGATTCAGGAGTTAAGCGGACTTCGTTTCGAATATGTACCTTTGCCAGAGGGCAATGTGGATTATCAGTATTTAAAAGAGAATGATATCGTGATCACATCAGATGTTACGTATAACCGATGGAATCGAAGAGCAGGTAAAATGGTTGTGACAATGCCATATGACTATATGAATAAGGTCATGATTGGTAAGAGTAATATCATTTTCTATCGAAATGGTTCTCTGCGTCTTGCACTATGCTCCGGTTCTCAAACGATTGATGAAGTGATTGCATCCGATTATCCAAACTTCATACAGCAGAATTATGAAACGGTAGAAGAGGCTTTTGATGCAGTATTAAATGGTGATGCGGATGTTGTTCTGGTAAATCAGTATGTAGCAGATTACTGGCTTGGACGTCCGATTTATTCTTCGCTTAGTATTATTCCGGCGGAAGGAACGGGGGATGACCATTGTCTTGCGGTATTGGATTATTCTGAGCCGGGAGAGGAATCAGACTACAAAATGATTAAGGACATTCTGGATGTGGCAATATCTCAGCTTACCGAGGATGATATTAATATGATTATCTTCCAGAATACCATCAGTCATCGTTACCAGTATACGTGGAAGGATTTTATCTATGAGAACTGGGTTTCGCTGTCGTTAGGCGTGGGAATTGTTGTGGTTCTGATATTGGCTCAGACACTCATTTCTATCATGCGTAAGAAGAATTATCAGGTTCTTGCAGAAAAGGAGAGAAAGCTTGCCATTCAGCAAAAGCGTTATGAACTGATTATGGAAAAATCAGAAGATATTATCTTCGAAACCGATTTACAGACAGGAGATGCGCCAGTATCAGGAATTATGAGGGATAAGTTTGGCTGGTCGTTGGATGACTTCAGGGCATCAAAGAACCCGGATGAGCTGATGAAGTGCTGGAAGGTTCATAAGGATGATTTGGCGGCGTTGAAGCAGGCATATCTGGAAACACGAATGGAAAGCAAGAATAGCGAATGTGTAGTTCGACTGGTGAAAAAGGATGTAGGTTATGTCTGGTGCAGAGTCAGACGTTATCCGATATTGAATGAAAAGGGCGAAGTCGTAAAGGTTCTTGGAAATATTGTTAATATTGACCAGATGACGAAGGAAACACAGAGATTAAAGACACAGACAAGAACAGATGCGATGACGGGATTATTGAATAAGAATACCTTTATTGCAGATGTGGCATCCTACTTGCAGGAAGGAGAGCAGACGAATTTCTGTATGGTATTCTTTGACTTAGATCATTTTAAACAGGTCAATGACCGTCTGGGACATCTGGTAGGAGATATGGCGATTAAGGAAGCGGCACAGAAGTTGCAGCTTAATTTTGCAAATGTCGATTTTGTATCACGTTTTGGTGGAGATGAATTTTGTATTTTTGTAAAAAATATTCCAATAGAAACCATGCAGGACAAGCTGGAATATCTAAGACAAAAGATGTACGCAGAATATCATAAGCTGGATCAGACGGTGAAGGTAACGGCAAGTATAGGTGCAGTATATTATCACCGACCGGAGAAAAACGTGCAGATGATTCTGGATGAAGCGGATAAGGCGGCTTATCAGGCAAAATGCGACGGAAGAAACAGAGTGGTATTTAGAGAAATTATGTAAAAAACGCAAGCTGTTTGGCTTGCGTTTTTTTGATCTCTATAAAGTAGTTTCCACACCATTTAAGTGAATCTGATCGTTTTCTTCTAACGGAATCATGATATACTTCTGACCATCGATGGTTTCGGTCTTAATCTGGTCAGCTTTTTCCGGGTTCATGCGAAGAACAACATCGGATGGATTTTCCGGATTTTCGTTCTGTACGTCATTTTTGGCTTTCAATTCTTCACGAAGACTTGCAACCTCTTCTAACAGCATGAGTTCTTTCTTGGCTTTCTGGTTCTTCTCAATTGCCTTTTCGTCAACGAGGTGCTTTACCGCAGGAGGAGCATCCTGAAATTCTTCTACAAAATGATCCTGAATCTGCATAACGGTTGCATCTGGTATCTCGCTTTGTGTCAGAACTTCCTTAATGATCTCCGGTGTCAGTGTGAATTCTTCCGGTTCACCAATGACTAAGTCTTCCAGCTCGGCTTCTTTTTCTTCCACAAGCGTATTCAAGTTCTCCTGTATTTCTAAGAGAACATCATCGCTCTTTTCGATAATTGGAGCAATGGCACGCTTTACCATGGCATGGAAGGTGTCTTTTTCTTCAGTTGCGGTACGCTTTGCTTCACAGCCAAGTGCAGCCTGAATAAAGTCTGCATGAGAATCCTTGGCATCACGAACATAATAGGTAAGGGTATGAATATCAGTGCTTCGCTCGATAAAAGAAGGATACAGGAATCCAACGTCCGGTACACCAACAACCCAGTCCTGAATGCGGACACCGATTCGGTTTTCTGCTTCGCGATAACCAAGTCCCGGTTTTGACAGATTAACAGGGCAGATTGCACAAAGAAGATAGGTATAAACTTCTTCGGATTCATCCAGCTTCAAATCATCATTGGTCTTGGTAATGACATCATAGGCATCATGAAAAAGCAGAATCAGATAGTTGCCTACATAGTCATAATTCTCAATAATCATATCATAAAGGTGTGATAACAGCTCAGGATTTCGAAGTCCGCTTTCACGAAGTCCGAGAAGATATTGCTGCTTTCCACCTGGTTCTTCCTCTTCCTTGGAGAAGCTAAGCTCAAGCAGATTGTTGCCGATGGTTCCTGACAAAGCCTTTTTGGCAATTTCGAGATATTTATAAAATTCTTCGTCCTCAAGATTAAGGAAGGTTTCGTTTAATTCTACAACCTTGTTCTTGTTCGCATCTACATAGCAGCCGCACATTCTGGTGAAAGTGCAGGCTTCTTTCTTAAAACGTCTTTTTAATTCTAATATATCTTTATTCTGTAACATGAAATTTCCTCCCAATTGTATGTGCTGATTGTCGTAAAGACAACGAATTTATTCTATCATATTTTTGAAGTGTTTTGTTATAAAATCTGCGAAAAGCATGATGGAATGAATAAGTACGAATGAATGTTGACAGACTACTATGTAATAGACATTTGGAAAAAGGCGGGATAACAGGATGGAAATAGATGTATGGATAAAAGGAGCTAAGATTGCATTTGGGTGTACGCTTGCCATTATGCTTGCGGAGCGAATTGGGCTTTTATATGCATCCTCGGCAGGTATTATCACTCTTTTGACAATCCAGAATACACGAAGGGAAACCCTGCAGCTTGCCTGGGATAGGATGCAGTCTTTTCTGGTATCCATCACGCTTGCCGGATTCATTCATTTCTTTCCGGGAATCCATGCGGTAGGATTTGGAATTTTTCTCTTTTTACTGGTTGAAATCAGCTATTATAAGAATTGGCAGAATTCGATTTCGGTTAATGCGGTATTTGGAACACATATTTTTATTATGGAGCAGGGGCTTACCTTGTCTTTTTTGTTCAATGAAATGGGATTATTGATGATAGGAGCCGGAATTGCCGTGTTCTTAAATCTGTGGATGCGTAGATGAGAGCGGTAAAAATTACTAAATTCTACTACTTTACTAAGATAACAGATAGAGGTACAATGGAAAAATACGAAAGGAGAGAGTAAAAAATGAACAAAAGACACAGATTGGCAGCAGGATTACAGGCATTCGTGATGGTGGTCGTACTTATGGCAGCAGCCATAATTCCGCAAAAAACGGTTCAGGCGGCACCAAAAGAGGTGGTTCAGCCTTCTCTTGGAATTGATGTTTCACGTTATCAGGGACAGATTGACTGGGATCAGGTAGCGGCATCAGGAATACAGTTTGCGATGATTCGTGTAGGTTATCGTACCCAGGCAACGGGCTTGCTGAATGAAGACCCTTATGCAAGATATAATCTGCAGGAAGCACAGAGGGTAGGTATCAAGATTGGTGCTTATTTCTTCTCAACAGCAGTAACTGCCGCAGAAGCAGTAGAAGAGGCGGTATTTACAGCGAATATTCTTGATAAATATCAGATTACATATCCGGTAGCCTACGATTGTGAAGGCTATAATAACGCAAGCAGCAGGCAGTTTGGGTTGGATAAAGCAGCAAGAACGGCTTTGGCAATAACTTTTCTTGATACGATAGCAGGAAGAGGCTATACACCGATGTTCTATAGTTCTAAGAATGCAATGACCAATAGCAGAGACTGGGATATGGCAGCACTTTCTGCCAAGTATAAGGTGTGGGTAGCATGGTATCCGGAGCTTCCATTTCCACAGACAGCAGCGTGTGATTATCCAGGTGTACATGCTATGTGGCAGTATACAGAGAAAGCGGTTATTACAGGAATCAGTGGTGGCGTAGATTTAAATCTTGCGTATTTTAATTATACAGAAACGGCTCAAGCAAAGGACCCGACAGGAGCACCGGCAGTTTCTGCAAGCGCAGCTCAAAATGTTCAGTTTACCGATGTATATGAGGTCGTAACACCAACAAGTGTATTGAACTTAAGAACGGTACCAAGTACAGATGACCCGAATACGGTTGTTGTGCAGATTAAGCAGGGTGATATGATATTTAGAACCGGCGTGGGCAATAATGGATGGTCTAGAGTTGTATTAAATGGACAAGTTCTTTATGCGTATACAAGTTATTTAACCAAGGTATTATAAAAGAGAATCAAAAAATGCAGGTGGAAAAGACCTGCATTTTTTATTACAAATTTTCTATCTATGAAAGTGTCAGAAAAATACAAAACTTTTTGAGAATATTTTATCAAAAAGGTATTGACATAAATGGTCAAAAGGACTATTATACATTCAACAAGTAAATGTGATTGATGACAGAGAGCGTAAAGCGAAAGTCAAGAGAAAGGCATGGTAATGATATGAAACAGTCAAGCAAAAGAAATCTTTCTATGGTCATGGACTTATATGAGCTTACTATGGCGAATGGTTATTTTAATGATGGTGACAGAGAGACAAGAGTCGCCTTTGATGTTTTTTACAGAAAGAATCCAGATAGAGGCGGTTTTGCCATTTTTGCAGGTTTAGAGCAAATCGTGGAATATATTGAAGAACTTCATTTTTCAGAGGAGGATATTGCATATCTTCGTTCCTTGAATACTTTTACAGAGGAATTTTTGGAATATCTGAAAGGTTTCCAATTTTCCGGAGATATCTATGCATTTCCGGAAGGAACCATTATGTATCCGAATGAACCAGTGATTACAGTCGTTGCGCCATTGATTGATGCACAGCTTGTGGAAACAGCAATTCTGACACAGGTAAATCACCAGTCGCTGGTTGCAACAAAGACCAGAAGAATTGTCAATGCTGCAGCGGGAAAAGCAGTTTCAGACTTTGGAGCAAGAAGAGCGCATAACATGGATGCAGCCGTATATGGTGCAAGAGCTTCCTATATCGGTGGAGCATCCGGTACAGCAACGGTACTTGCAGGTCAGATGTTTGGCATTCCGGTAAGCGGTACCATGGCTCATAGCTGGGTTATGTACTATAAGGATGAATATGAAGCATTTAAGCACTATGCAGAGAATTACCCGGATAATACGGTTCTTCTCGTGGATACCTATGACACGATGCAATCTGGTGTACCCAATGCAATTCGTGTTGCCAAAGAAGTGTTAGAACCAATGGGAAAGCGCCTTAAGGGTATTCGAATTGACAGTGGTGACCTTGCATATCAGTCTATTAAGGTACGAAAGATGTTAGATGATGCTGGCTTACAGGATTGTAAGATTATTGTGTCAAACAGTCTGGATGAGTATACCATTTCTTCTTTAAATACGCAGAATGCGAAGATTGACAGTTATGGTGTAGGAGAACGTCTGATTACCGGAGCTTCCAGTGATTATTCTGAGGAAAGTATTTCCTTATTGGGAGCAGTTTATAAGATTGCAGCAGTAGAGGAAAATGGCGTATTTTCTCCAAGAATAAAGATTTCCGGTACGGTTGAAAAGATTACCAATCCTGGACTTAAGAAGGTATATCGTGTTTATGACCAGAATGGTAAGGCGAAAGCTGACTTAATCGCAAAGGCGGATGAAGAAGTGGATATGTCACAGGACTATCGTTTTGTTGATCCTGAGATGCCTTGGAGAAATCTGAAATTCACCAATTGTACGGTAAAATCCTTACAGGTAAAGATTTTTGAAAATGGCAAATTAGTCTATAAGCTTCCAACTCTGCAGGAAATCAGGGATTACGTAAGCAAGCAGTTAAAAGAGGAAATCTGGGATGAAGAGCAGCGTTTTGTGAATCCACACAGACACTATATGGATATGACTCCTGATTATTACGACTTAAAGATGAGCTTATTACATGGATTTCGTGGATAAAAGGTTTGTGTGAGCGCAAATCTGTGGATAGAGAGGAAATGGAGGATAGAAATTGAAGAGTTACGAAGAAATGACAGAAGAGGAATTCCTTGCGCAGTATAAACCGGGGGATTATGAGCGACCTTCTGTGACGGTAGATATGCTGATTTTTACCATGAACAAGGAGCAGCACTTGGAACTTCTTCTAATTAAGCGTGGGGGACATCCCTGTCGTGGAAAGTGGGCAATTCCAGGTGGCTTTGTGGAAATGGAGGAATCCTTGGATGAGGCAGCAGCAAGGGAGTTAAAGGAAGAAACGAATCTGGAAGGCATCTACTTGGAACAGCTTTATACCTTTGGCGAAGTCCACAGGGATAAGAGAACAAGAGTCATTTCAGTAGCCTATATTGCACTTGTTCCGGGAGGAAATCTGCAATTTGCTGCCGGAGATGATGCTGTAGATGCCTGCATCTTTGAAGTCAGACAGGAGAAGGGAAGCTATACCTTGTATTCGAAAGAACGAGATTTGCTGCTTTCCGAACAGGATCTGGCATTTGATCATAAGGACATTATCCGAAAGGGATTGGAACGGCTTAAGGGCAAGGTGACCTATTCGGATATCGCCTTAGAGTTATTACGTGATAAAGAGAAATTTACGATTTATGAGCTTCAGATTATTCATGAGGCTCTGACGGGAGAAGAACTTGATGTAGCTAATTTCCGACGTTCCTTTAAGAAGAAATTTATCGATACCGGACGTGTGGAGAAGCTTGAGGAAAAGAGTGTTGAGTTTTCCAAAAAGCCAAGCAGTTATTATAAGTTGTTGAACTAAGTGGAGGGATGCAAGCATGAAAGAGAAGGTTTTAATTGTTATTGATATGCAGAAGGACTTTGTGGATGGAGTACTTGGAACAAAAGAAGCACAGCAGATTGTTCCGGCAGTGGTAGAAAAGATAAAGAACTTTGATGGAACCGTTATTTATACAAGAGACACACATCAGTCAAACTATATGGAAACACAGGAGGGCAAGAACCTTCCAGTTCCACACTGCATTGAGGGAACAGAAGGCTGGCAGTTGATAGAGCCTTTGGATAAGCTTCAGAAGGAATCCGGTGCAGTGATCTATGATAAGCCAACCTTTGGTAGTGTTGCATTGGCAGCGGATTTAAAGGAAGAATATGACAATGGTGTCATAAAAGAAGTAGAACTGATTGGTGTCTGCACAGATATCTGTGTGGTATCTAATGCATTATTAATCAAAGCCAATATGCCGGAGCTCATAGTGAAGCTTGATGCTTCCTGTTGCGCAGGTGTTACGGTAGAGAAGCATGAGGCAGCATTGGAAACGATGCGAAGCTGCCAGATTGATGTAAGATAAGTGTGTGAAGTCAGTGAGAAAATGGAGGAAAGAATATGGAAATGGTAACCTTAGGCTCTACAGGGATAACCGTCAATAAAAACGGCTTTGGTGCATTACCGATTCAGCGAATCAGTACGGAAGATGCCGTGAAGCTTGCAAGAAAAGCGTATGAGGCAGGTATCACTTTCTTTGATACGGCAAGATTTTATACCGACAGTGAGGAAAAGTTAGGAGAAGCCTTTGATGGTATGCGTGACAAGGTATATATTGCGACAAAGACGGGCGCAACAAATGTCAAAGACTTCTGGGAGCAGTTGGAAACGTCTCTTCATAATCTGAGAACGGATTATATTGACATTTATCAGTTTCATAATCCGTCTTTTTGTCCAAAGCCGGGTGATGGAACCGGATTGTATGAGGCAATGCTGGAAGCAAAGGCACAGGGCAAGATTCGTCATATTGGTATTACGAATCATAGACTTACTGTTGCAGAAGAAGCGATTGCGTCAGGCTTATATGAGACATTACAGTTTCCATTTTGTTATCTGGCATCCCAAAGGGATATGGCTCTGGTAGAAGCGTGTAAACAGGCGAATATGGGCTTTATTGCCATGAAAGCATTATCTGGTGGATTGATTACGAATTCAAAAGCTGCTTATGCCTTTGAAGCACAGTTTGATAATGTACTTCCAATCTGGGGTGTGCAGAGGGAAAGTGAGCTGGATGAGTTTATCTCCTACATAGACAATCCACCTGTTATGACCAAAGAGATTCAGGCGTTTATTGATAAGGATGTTGAGGAATTGAGTGGAGAGTTCTGCCGTGGCTGCGGTTACTGTATGCCATGTCCTGCTGGCATTGAAATAAACAATTGTGCCAGAATGTCATTACTGCTTCGCCGCTCGCCCTCTGAATTACAATTGACACCAGAGGTTCAGGAGAAAATGAAGAAGATTGAGAATTGCCTTCATTGCAACCAGTGTAAGAGTAAATGTCCGTATGGCTTGGACACGCCGGCGCTGTTAGAAAAGAATTATGAAGACTACAAGAGGGTGCTTGCAGGAGAGGTTAGTGTTAACTAATATCATTTTCGGCATATTGTATAATGTTATTTCAACTAGACAAAATTATTTTGGTACATTAAATTGTTTAAAAATTTAGTGTTGTAGTGTATAATATTAGAATATAACACGAAAAATTTTATGAAAAAGGGAAATTATATAGTAAAAGGGGAGGTATCATTATGCCAAAGAAACCAGAGATAGATAAAGAAATGTTTAAACGTAGTGTTCTTTATAATATTAAGACACTATACAGAAAGACCTTAGAGGAAGCAACAGACCAGCAGATTTTTCAGGCAGTTTCCTATGCAGTAAAGGATGCCATTGTAGATAATTGGCTCAAAACACAGGAAAAGTATGACGAAAAAGATCCAAAGATCGTTTATTATATGTCCATGGAGTTCCTGATGGGACGTGCTCTTGGTAATAATATCATCAACTTGATGGCTTATAAGGAATTTGCAGAGGCATTAGAGGAGCTTGGTCTTGATATTAATGTCATTGAAGATCAGGAGCCGGATGCAGCGCTTGGAAACGGCGGTCTTGGAAGACTTGCAGCATGTTTCCTTGATTCCCTTGCAACCTTAGGACACGCAGCATACGGTTGTGGTATCCGTTACCGTTATGGTATGTTCAAACAGGAGATTCGAGATGGTTATCAGATAGAAGCACCGGATGACTGGCTTCGTGAGGGCAATCCTTTTGAGCTTAGAAGATCGGAATATACCAAGATCATCAAGTTTGGTGGAAGGGTAGCAACCAGAGAGGAAAATGGCAGACTTTACTTCTCACAGGAAGATTATCAGTCTGTTAAGGCAGTTCCTTATGATTTACCAATCGTAGGCTATGGCAATGGTATCGTAAATACACTTCGAATCTGGGATGCACAGCCTATGGACTGTTTCAGCCTTGATTCTTTTGATAAGGGTGATTATCAGAAGGCAGTTGAGCAGAACAACCTTGCAAAGAACATTGTCGAGGTACTTTATCCAAATGACAACCATATGGCAGGTAAAGAGCTTCGTTTGAAACAGCAGTATTTCTTTATCTCTGCATCCGTACAGACAGCAGTAGAGAAGTATATGTCAAAGCATGATGATATTCATAAGCTGTACGAGAAAGCAACCTTCCAGTTGAATGATACACATCCAACCGTAGCCGTTGCTGAGTTAATGAGAATCCTTCTGGATGATTACGGTCTGGAATGGGATGAAGCATGGGAGATTACAACCAAGACCTGTGCATACACAAACCATACCATTATGTCAGAAGCATTGGAAAAGTGGCCAATTGACCTGTTCTCCAGATTGCTTCCACGTATTTATCAGATTATTGAAGAAATCAACCGTAGATTCCTGGTTGAGATTGTAAATAGATATCCGGATCCGGCAGATAAGATTAAGAAGATGGCAATTATCGCAGATGGTCAGGTTAAGATGGCTCATCTTGCTATCGTTGCAGGTTATTCGGTAAATGGTGTTGCAAGACTTCATACAGAGATTCTTAAGAATCAGGAATTAAAGGACTTCTATGAGATGTTCCCACAGAAGTTCAATAATAAGACAAATGGATGATTACGGTCTGGAATGGGATGAAGCATGGGAGATTACAACCAAGACCTGTGCATACACAAACCATACCATTATGTCAGAAGCATTGGAAAAGTGGCCAATTGACCTGTTCTCCAGATTGCTTCCACGTATTTATCAGATTATTGAAGAAATCAACCGTAGATTCCTGGTTGAGATTGTAAATAGATATCCGGATCCGGCAGATAAGATTAAGAAGATGGCAATTATCGCAGATGGTCAGGTTAAGATGGCTCATCTTGCTATCGTTGCAGGTTATTCGGTAAATGGTGTTGCAAGACTTCATACAGAGATTCTTAAGAATCAGGAATTAAAGGACTTCTATGAGATGTTCCCACAGAAGTTCAATAATAAGACAAATGGTATTACACAGAGAAGATTTTTACTGCATGGTAATCCATTGCTTGCTGACTGGGTAACCGAGCAGGTAGGTGAGGACTGGATTGTAGATCTTCCGGTTATCAAAGGCATTGAAAAGCTTGCCGATGATCCTAAGGCACAGAAGGAATTCATGGCAATTAAGCGTAAGAATAAAGAAAGACTTGCTGCTTACATTAAGGAGCATAATGGTATTGAGGTAAATCCGAATTCCATTTTCGATGTACAGGTAAAGCGTCTGCACGAATATAAGAGACAGCTCTTGAATATTCTGCATGTTATGTATCTGTATAATCAGATTAAAGAGAATCCATCTATGGAATTCTACCCAAGAACCTTTATCTTTGGTGCAAAGGCGGCAGCAGGCTATAAGAATGCAAAACTTACTATCAAGTTGATTAACTCTGTAGCTAATGTGGTAAACAATGACCCGGATGTAAAGGGAAGAATCAAAGTTGTATTTATTGAGAACTATCGTGTATCCAATGC
>CAYUKO010000104.1:0-13735 GCA_964445375.1 uncultured Roseburia sp. | reverse complement strand
GCTGCATTTCAATGCAATAATCACTATGATAAGCACCAATGCAACTCCAAGGCTGACGCCTCCAATGATGACATATGGCTTATTCTCTTCATTCAACAGCTCACTTACTGAGGTACTGTCTTCTTTTGTAACAGTTGCATGATAATTGCTGACATCCACAACAAATTCCTGTTTGTCTACTTCGTATTCTTTACCATTTTCATCGGTATAACGGAAACTGATGGTCAATAGCTGCGCACCAGCTTCACTAAAGTTCACATAATAGTCCATGGAGCGTTGTTCGTCGTTGGTCAACTGGGCAAGCTCGACTTCTTTTCTGCCTCCAAGAATATTGCCATCAATTATCATGACTACATCCTTTATGGCAAGTGTTCCTGTACTGGAATATCTGACATTGACTAGTGCCTTAGCACCTACTGCTGCATTCTCAGCCACGGTTAAGGAATTAATGGATAATTCACAGCTTTTATGAATACCTGGCGTAATCATGGATGCATTTTCATGATTTCTTCCATACTTATCTTCATAAGAAAACATAAAATTCATAATAATGGTATCCATAGTATAAGCATCCAGCACCTCACATTGGTATTCATAAGTTACTGTTTTTCCTGCCGGAATCATCTCGGCATACTGTTGATTCGCAACTTCATCCACTAATCTTACATTATCTGATTCCGATTTATATGTTGTTATTACATTAAACGCATCCGCATAGGCATTGGTATTGCGGACTTTTATCTGTAACGTAAATACTTCTCCCTGTGCTGCCTGACCCTCAACGACCTGATAAGATTCCACCATAAGCTTAGGTTCAAGTTCTTTTAATACTTCACCAGCCCCGCTCTGTGCGTCTTCTGCTGCATAGGCATAGATTGGTTGAAGCATCCACATACAACACGCACACAATAAAGCCAATACTTGCATTTTCCTTTTTGTTTTCACGATATTTCCTCCCTACTGCTCTGTCTTCCTTATATATTTCTTTTTCTTAAAGTAATCGTAATCCTTGATATATTTCTTGTACTCAGCCATATTTACCTTATTCTCGATTACTCCAATGATATTTCCGCCTGCTTTCTCAATCTGTTTTTTGGCTTCTTCAAGGGATTTCATAGTAGAAAGCTTCATTGCTGTTACCAGAATGGTTGCATCCGCTTTTACAGCCAGTATCTGCGCGTCAACCGAGGAATTCAAAGAAGGCACATCAATAATGATAAAATCATATTCATTTTGCAGCTGTTTCATTGCCTTTTCCATATTTACGGAACAAAGCTGTCTTACCGGGCTTTCATCCTGAAAGACTCCGCTTGGAATATAATGAAGCAAGTCCCAGTTTGTATCATAAACACAATCTTCTAAAGATGATTTAGAGCAGATGAAGTCCGATAAACCAACGTTAACCGATTCATTCAGTCTCTTATAGGTATTTCCTTTTCTCAAATCACCATCAATCAATAAGGTCTTCCAACCAGCAACGGATAATGATATGGCAAGTTCCACGGAAATTGACGTTGTTCCTACACCGGTATCGCTACCGCAAAGGAGAAAAGATTTATATCCGTTCTTCTCCTTTTGTAAGTAGATATTTACAACAGCTCTATCGTAGGCATCATTAATGATTTCATCATCACAACGATATAAATTAATCACTTTACTCATGTGTTCTTCCTTCCTTTAGTTTTTCTTTTCTAGTACCTATTTCCTATTATTTTGTATCTTATTGTAATATCCTGATTTTGTCAAATTCCATACGATTAACATAATTATTTTTAGTACCTAGGCACTATCCGTTTTATCGTGTATTTTTTATAAATCTTAACGTTTTTCCTTGAAAAAAGGAATAAAAAACAGGACGAGTTTTATTGACTCATTACTATTTTTCAACGAAAATTTATAACTAAATTATTGAAAATACATAAAAATGAATTTTTTACAAAAAAATTTTTCCTAAAAATCCGTAACACATTTTTACATCTCACATATAGTATAGAAAAACCCTTTTGGGAGGTACTTTTATGAGCGACTTATCAGCAAGTCATTGCGGATGCAATCAAACAAATGAAGGATGTGGATGTGGCTGTGGCTGCGGTTCTGGTTTATTCGGAGGTAACAACAGCAGCTGGATTTGGATTATCCTTCTGTTCTCCTGCTGCGGCGGATGTAACGGTTCCGGTTTATTCGGCAACAACAGATGTGGAAACGACTGTGACAATGATAACGGATGCTGCAACTGGATCTGGATTATCATTCTCCTCTTCTTCTGTGGCGGATGTGGCAACAATAACGGTTGCTGCTAATTCTTAGTACTGCCAATGGGTTCTTCATGAGCCCATTGGCTTTTCTTAGTCATATATCACTTTACGTTTTCATAAGATACATTAAATTAATTACATGCAGGAGGCTTTATGAGTGAATTGGATGATGAAAATGATTACACCCTGGTCTTTGACCATTTCTATACGAACAACCATATCCAGATATTAAAGTCCCTGCTTCCTTTTTTTGGTGAAAAAGCCTCTTTTTATCTGCCTGTGCTGATTAAGTATTTAGAATTTCAGCACACACTGGATCTGGTCAAGAAAGGAATACATCCTATAGAACCTGGAATCAGAGCCTCAAGCAAACAAACT
Source organism: uncultured Roseburia sp. (assembly GCA_964445375.1). GTDB lineage: Bacteria > Bacillota > Clostridia > Lachnospirales > Lachnospiraceae > COE1. The sequence continues at coordinate 11,102 of CAYUKO010000104.1, read as the reverse complement.
CCCGATCTGGGGAATATCTATCAGGCTATCAAAAAATACCTTGCTCCCAATGAGGAGAAAAGCATACAGCAGATCATAAATATGATGCATACGATGGAAAATATGAAAGAAATGCAGAAAATGATGGAAATGTTCCAAAGCATGAACGGCGAGAATGGAGATTCCTCTAATCCCTTCCCTGACTTATCCGGACTGGAAGGTATGATGGGTGGAAATTTTAATATGGAAGATCTCATGCAAATGTTTCAAGCTATGAATCAATAATTTTTAGGAGGTATATCACTATGAACGATACGAATACAGAATGGATGAAAGACCCTGCGTTGGCTGAAATTGATAAAAACAAACTTATATTTTTGGAGCAACTATTTCTTCAAGGTTCTAAATTAACGCAAAAAGAAATGATGCCTTTTCTGCTTTCTTTGACAAAACAAAGCAGAGAAAACAACATTTCTTTTCAAAAAGGAGAAATTCAATTAATTTATTCCGTTCTTAAAAAGTATTCTACGCCCGAAGACCTTGAAAAGATGCAGAAGTTTTCTTCTTATTTCCAATGAGAAGGAGCAATACTCCGATAGAGAAGAAGCTGCATACTAAGATGCTTCGATACTCTAATGGATCTCCTGTCTTAGGTGTGGAATCCTTCACATGGGCTGTAGTTCCTGTACCACTGGTACCGTTGCCTGTGGTGGTGGTCGGTGTTACCGCTGGCTGTGTTGTTGCCGGAAGCTGCTGAATCGGTGTGGTTACTACAGGAGTTGTTGTTGTAGCTGACGATGAGCTACTTCCACCTGATGAGCTGCTTCCGCTTGAGGAACTACTTCCACTCGAGGAACTACTTCCACTCGAGGAACTGCTTCCGCTTGAGGAACTGCTTCCACTCGAAGAACTGCTTCCACTTGAGGAACTGCTTCCACTCGAAGAATCACTTCCGCCCGTGGAACTGCTTCCGTTTGAGGAACTATCATTTCCAGTACCATTCGATGTACTATTATCACCTGAATTCTCACTGGAACTTGGAATATAAACAAGCGCATACTCAGAAAAATGTTTTGGATTAAAGCTGAATAAATTACTTCCTAAATTCGTAACATTTGAAACTTCCAATTTTGTTCCATCTTCGCTTACGGTTACTATCCTTATCTGTGACATATCTCGTCCATACCATGAGACAGGCAATGCCATTTTAATCGTCATGGTTCCTTGCCAGGTTGGCTTGTAGCCTTCTATTTCTCCCACTTTCTTCATTGAAATATCCATATAGTAAATATAACTACTATTCATATTATACCCTGCCTGTTCAAGCAAAGTCTTAATTGTCGTAGGAGTATTCAATTCCGTAAAAATAACCTGATAAGAACCTTTTGCCAAGTCTGTAGGAAGTGTTACTTTCGGATAAATAAATGCACCATTATCATCAATTCCCAAATTAACCTCATTCAAATTACAAGTAACCCCTTGTAAGGTAACGGAATCTGAACTACTACTGCTTCCACCTGTACTTCCTGACGCTACATATTCGAAATTCGTATACCGATTAGCCAATTCCTGACCTTCAATCATAGAATCATTACTACCATCGGAAGAAGAATAAATCTTAACTGTCCATGAGATGTCATTTGCTCCTGAAAAAGCACCTGATTTAATATCTGCAATTCCTGCCGGTAATGTTACACTTTCTATATTTTTCATATCAGAAAATGCATCAATAGCAATAATTTTGACTGTAGAAGGAATTACAACATTCTTCTGACTACCAGAAAAGTTATATAACACTGTTCCTTCCGGATTCATGGTAAATCCCTTATCCGTTGTATAGGTCCACTTCTTATAAAGAGTCAGGTTGCTTGTTACAGGGGTATCAACACCATCTGTGCTCTTAACATATTGAGTCAGGCACTCTTTATCTGTATACCAGTTCTCCTCGTCAACCGTATAGCCCGTATAGGAATCAGTAAGTATTGTCGGATATTCTGAAATAGACTTTCCGTTATAAACGACCTCTGATGTAACCGTTTTCTCACCATCAAATTTTCCGCCATTTGCATCAAAGGTTACCGTATACTGTGTGGAATCCCATTCTGCTAAAAATATCATATTGTCTGTTGGAATTACTTTCACATCTATCCTGTTCGAAGTTCCCTTTTGATACCAATCTATAAATTCATAGCCTGATCTATAAGGTTCTACTTCCGGTCTCTTTAATCGATTACCAGGTACTACCGTCACTGTCTGACTTTCCTTGTTTGATCCGTCAGCAATAAAGTCAATTTCAAACACTTTGCTATCATTTGCCACATAATACCACTTAGCATAAAGTGTTATATCTGATGTCACCTGTCTTTTTTCTAAAATCCACTCTGTGTTACACTCAATATCCTGATACCAGCCAAGGAATTCATACTCAATCTTTTCAATTGTATACGTTTGATTCTTAATCAAATCTCCTGTACTATCATCATCTGTTATTTGAAAAGAATTAACTGTTTCATCAACCGTTTTATCCTTCTTTACTATGCATGAATCCACTGATGGATTCAAACATGTAAATCCGTAATCAAATTTAACCGTATATGTCACATCTGAGGTTGTTGAATCATCCGTATTGTCATTCTCTCCTTCTGATGTTGAAGTATCTGTATTTCCGCTTTCTCCAGTGGTTGTTGAACCATCTGCATTTCCTGTTTCTCCATCTTCATCCGTCAAGGCTACTACATCATCCTCTTTCGTTCCATCTCCTGATGTACTGTCATCTGCACTTGTATCATCTGCCCCATCACTATTGTTCGTATCTGTGGCATTTGCATCGACATTCTCACCAGATGTTTCACCATTTGTTTCCTGCTCTGCTCCTTGTTCTGATGTAGCGGTATCTGCCTGAACTGCTCCCATAGGCAGCTGTGATAACACAATTGCAAGAATAATCAAGCTCACTCCAAGTAAATTTTTCAGTCTTCGATACATAACTAGTCCCCTCTTACTTTTGTATTTTCTTGTTGTCTTTCATAGCATCTTCTTATTGTAATCTCTCATAGTATTTTCTTATTGTATTTTCTTTGCGATTACAACAAATCTGCCATCTTCCTTATATCGGTCACAGGTTGAAAGTATCAGACAGGAATCTCCATAGGAAAGTGTTTCTCCTGTCATATACAATGCCTGCTTGGAAATATTCTCACGGAATGCTTCAAAACTCTCCTCAGTACTCATATCAATCGCATCATAGTAGCGGAATACATCTTCATCCGCATATGCAACCTCGGAAAGCATTGCTGCTACCACCTTATACTCAGCCTCTTCATATAAGGTATCAAACTGTATGATTGGATGTGCCTCGCAAAATGCTTTATCCTTATAGTTTTTTAAGGTACCAAACATGACACCCGACCTCATGTTATGACCATATATGATAAAGTTCTGAGAACCACTTACCAAGTCACATCGATAGTCAAGAATCAACAAACCATTCTTGTCCTTTTCTCCTTCAAAGTTCTTATCCAAATAGTAATCATTATCACCCTCTCGCGCCATAACCGGATAATCAATTTTCATTCCATCGATTTTAAGCCATCCTCTAAAATCAGAATTCTCTGCATATAAATCCACGAATTTTCCAAGAACCTCCGGTTGAATCTTCTTATCATCCTCACTGGCTGCAAGTGCCGTCTGCTCATCCAAGATGCTTTGAAGTTTTTCCTCCTCTGCCCTCTTATCTTTCCACAGTTCCTCAATTCTTGCAGTTCTTTCCGCCTCAGCCATTCTCTCCTGCAATTTATAGGCATCGTAATTTGTCTTCATATCCAAAAAAACATTCCAATTCAGATAGACCATACAAATCACAAATACTGCTGAGAAAATAAAGATAACCATTCCTCTATTAGTTCTGGATAAACGTTCCCGGTTCGATATCTTTTTCTTTTCTATATTTATCCGGACTCTGAGTCTATGTAGTTGTTCTTCTGAAAGTGCATCCATAATTCTGTCAAGAAAATCAAGTCCTGCCATGGAAACAAACTGAATATCTTCCATCTGAATCTGGTAATATAATTGTGCTGCCAGTTGATTGGTCAACTCCGTATTACCTTTCATCAGAAACTTTATTTTCTGCATATCTGCTTCTGTTCCATCGTCTTCTTCCTGATAAATCGGACGCCTTCTGTCAAATGTAGTCTTTCCCATTTCACACCTTTTGTTGTTTCGTAAATTCTTTATGTAACCTATTATCGTTTATATTATAGTATAAATTCTTGAAATTGTATAGATATTTTCAGAAAATAATTTTTATTTTTTCTTATTTATTTTCTCTTTCAAATATTGTAACTTTTATTTCACAGAATAACGAATATATATTCAATAAAAAAAGAACGACTTCCACATAATATATGTAAAAATCGCTCTTTGTCTTATATTACTTTATTACAAAATTAATAATTTTCTCTGGAACATAAATAAGATTATATTCCTTTCCCTGTAATAACTGAGATATTTCCTGCTTTGCCTTTTCTTCTATGTCTTTCTTCGATGCACCGACTTGAATTGTCATAACTTTCTTCGTCTTAGCGTTAACCTGAATTGGAAGATGAATACTTCGCTGTTGTGTCACTTCTAACTTCCATCCAGATTGAAATACAGAAGACTTATCCGCTTTTATCTGCTGCCAAAGATGCTCACACAAAACAGGGGCAAATGGAGTCAACAATAATATTATATCTGCTAACAATATATCTACTTCTTCATTTCGACATAGCTTCTGTTCTGTTTCTTCCGCCTCCTCTTCCTTCTTCGCATGAGGAACTGCCATAGCAATTTCATGAGAATGCATACTTGTCACAAGTTCTCCAATGCTCAGTTCTTTCTGGAACTGCTTCATGCCTTCCATAATAACGGAAATCGCATTGTGACGATCAGGCATGGTATTTCCTTTTCCCAGATGCTTCATAACTTCCTTTTGCAGCTCATAAAGTTTATTCTGTAGGTCTTTTGTATCTAGCCTTTGATATTTTCCAGTGCAGTTCGCCTCTTTTGCCACAAGAATCATACGTCTGAATCTGCCAAGGAATTTATAACAGCCTTCCAGATTACATTCCTCCCACGTATCCAGCCATGTATCATCCGGTTTGGGTGTTTTCTCAAACATGAGATATAACCTTAAACAATCCGCACCATAGTCAAGCAATAAATCCTCCTGAAAAACAGCTTTCTGTGTCTCTTCCAACCAGTTCATAAGTGCTATTGCAGCTTTTTTCTCTGTTTCATTGCTCCATTGTGCAAAGATGTCTGCTATATTCTGTTCACTTATTTTCTCTGCTTCCCAGAATTTCTTTACGTTATATTCGATTTCCCTATGATTCATGGGTGTTAACATGATAACCTTCATTCCTTTCATCCGAAAATATGATTATATTAAATGGAAAAAGGCAACAAAACCTGCTGCCCCTTTCCCAAAAAATGTTTTATTACATTCTTATTACTTAACAACGATATTTAAGATTCTGCCCTTAACGTAGATTTCCTTAACAACGTTCTTGCCTGCCATTAAGTCAGCAATTGCTGGAATTGCATGAGCCTTCTCCTTAACAGATGCTTCATCCTCATCCATTGCAACTGCAAGAGTTGCCTTAACCTTACCATTAATCTGAACTGCGATTTCAACGGTAGATTCTACTGTCTTCGCTTCATCGTACTCAGGCCACTTCTGCTGATATACTCTTCCATTTCCGAAGATGTTCTCCCATAACTCTTCTGTCATATGAGGAGCAACCGGGTTCAGTAAGAGAATCAAAGTTGCGTATTCTGCCTTTGTAACGCTCTTTTCCTTGTAGAATTCGTTTACTAATGCCATCATAGCAGCAATAGCTGTATTGAACTTAAGGTTTTCAAAGTCATTGGAAACCTTCTTGATTGTCTGATGCATCTTAGTCTCAAGATTTGGTCTGTAGCCATCACCTTCAATCAGCATATCCTGAAGCTTCCATACACGTTCCAGGAACTTTCTACATCCCTTAACACCTTCCATGCTCCATGCAGCGCTTAATTCGAAAGCACCAATGAACATTTCGTAAGTTCTTAAGGTATCTGCACCGAATTCATTTACAACGTCGTCCGGATTTACAACGTTTCCTCTTGACTTGGACATCTTCTCGCCATTTTCACCAAGAATCATACCATGAGAAGTTCTCTTTGTATATGGTTCCGGGCAAGATACTAATCCCTGATCATACAGGAACTTGTGCCAGAATCTTGAGTACAGTAAGTGAAGTGTTGTATGCTCCATACCACCGTTATACCAGTCAACCGGCATCCAGTAGTCAATTGCTTCCTTGCTTGCAAATGCTTCATTATTATCCGGATCGATGTATCTTAAGAAATACCATGAAGAACCAGCCCACTGAGGCATCGTATCTGTTTCTCTTTCAGCCTTGCCGCCACACTTAGGACATGCAACCTCAACCCAGTCACGCATAGCTGCAAGTGGTGATTCACCTGTATCTGTTGGCATATAGCTTTCTACTTCCGGAAGTCTTAATGGAAGTTCGCTTTCATCGATTGGAACATAACCACAGCAAGGACACTTAACGATTGGAATAGGCTCTCCCCAGTATCTCTGACGTGAGAATACCCAGTCACGAAGCTTGTAGTTAACCTTCTTATGTCCGATTCCCTTTTCCTCTAACCAGTTAATGATAGCAGCCTTTGCATCCTTAACCTCTAAACCATTTAAGAAATCAGAATTGCAAAGCTGACCTGTCTGTACATCGGTAAATGCTGCATTCTGTACATCACCGCCTGCAACTACTTCAATAATAGGAAGGTCAAACTTCTTAGCAAAATCCCAGTCTCTTTCATCATGTGCAGGAACCGCCATAATAGCACCTGTACCATAAGACATTAATACATAGTCAGAAACCCAAACCGGAATCTCCTTGCCATTTACAGGATTGATTGCAGAAATACCCTTTAAGCATGCACCTGTCTTATCCTTTGCAAGCTCTGTTCTTTCGAAGTCAGACTTCTTGGCAGCCTGCTCACGGTATGCAGTAATCTCGTCAAAATTGCTGATTTCATCCTTATACTTATCGATTAATGGATGCTCAGGAGAAATTACCATATAAGTAGCACCAAATAAAGTATCTGGTCTTGTTGTATATACGGTCAGAGATTCTTCCTTATCCTTAAGCTGGAAGTTAACCTCAGCACCTTCGGAACGACCAATCCAGTTCTGCTGAGATACCTTTACTCTTTCGATATAATCTACATGCTCAAGACCTTCCAGAAGCTTCTCTGCATAATCTGTAATCTTTAACATCCACTGAGACTGCATCTTACGAACAACCTCTGCACCACAACGTTCACAAACACCGCCAACAACTTCTTCGTTAGCAAGACCAACCTTACAAGATGTACACCAGTTAATTGGCATCTCGCTCTTATAAGCAAGTCCCTTCTTGAATAACTGTAAGAAGATCCACTGTGTCCACTTATAGTATTTCTCATCTGTTGTGTTGATTTCTCTATCCCAATCGAAAGAATAACCAAGTGACTTTAACTGATCCTTAAAGTGTGCTACGTTATTCTTTGTTACAATCTTTGGATGAATCTTATTCTTGATTGCATAGTTCTCTGTTGGAAGACCGAATGCATCCCATCCCATTGGGAAAAGGACATTATAACCCTGCATTCTTCTCTTTCTGGATACGATATCCATAGCGGTATATGGTCTTGGGTGACCTACATGAAGTCCCTGTCCTGATGGATATGGGAACTCTACTAATGCATAATACTTTGGCTTTGACTTATCTACGCCAACCTTGAATGCCTTCTCATTATCCCAGACATCCTGCCATTTTTTCTCAATTTCACTTGGAGAATATTCTCTGCTCATTTTTCCATGCTCCTTCTTGTTTGTTATTACGGATAAAATATACCTTGCGCATTCCTGCACCATTAGAATGTCTCATTATCATTGACAATTTTCCGATTTCAACATGTGCAAAAAAAGAACCTCTCCATCTCTACATTACTATAGAGACGAAGAGGTATAAAATCCTATCCGCGGTACCACTCTGTTTCAGATATAAATTATAAATCTGCACTCAACTTCTATAACGGGAATTCCCGCCTGTAACTACTGATCCGCTCTTACTCGTAAAAACGAACTTGTTCACTACAGGAACTCAAAGGCGAGTTCAAGGCTTTTCTATGCTGTCTTACACCACCCGACAGCTCTCTGCAATAGAAAGTATGCTGCTCCTGCAACATTTACCTCTACTACTCCTTATCTATGTCGTTAACATATGTCAGAATATAGAAGTAATTCTAGCATAGGAGATTTTAAAATGCAACAGGTTTTGTATTTTTCATCTTCTCCTCCGGCAAAAAAACTCGAATAGAAAATACTCCATTTTCATATTCCGCCCAAATCCTTCCTTGCATGCGTTCTACCAGCTCTTTAGCGATTGCAAGACCAAGTCCGGTACTTTTACCTGTTCTTGACGTATCCTTGCAATAAAAACGTTGGAAAATCAACAAAAGTTCTTCTTTTTCCATCGATTCCGAAGCATTAGAAAAGGAAAACTCAAATCCATTCTCAACAGGAAGAAGTTTCACTTGATACGCTCCCTTCCCATGTGCAAGCCCATTACTGATGATGTTAGAGAAAATACGCCTCATGCCATCCTCATCTCCCCATACCATCATCTTACAGTCTGTTATTTGTATCTCAGGCTCTATTTCCTTTACCTCGAAATCGTTATAATACATCGCAAGAATTTCTAATAAAAGCTTATGAATATCTATCCTTTTCTCATGCCAAAAATCCTTTCCAGCTTCCATCCTTGCATAATAGAATAACTGGTCGAGTAGCTTTCGAACCATATCCTGACGTTCTTCTATAATTTCGATATACTCTAATCGTTCCTCCTGGGACAAATCGGGGTCCTTTATCATTCCAAGATAACCACCAGCCGTAGTCAATGGTGTTCTTAAATCATGTGAAACATTTGTAATGCTTTCACGGAAGCTTTGGTCGAGTCTTTCTGCTGCTACCAGAGTCTCTCTGTTTCTTTTTATAAGCTGATTGATTACATCGGATAAGGCTATAATATCTTTTTGCGGTATATCAACCCTTACAATTGCATTCGTATCTTCTCTCATAATCTTAAAAAGCTGCTTTTGAAAGGACTTGATATTCCTCCTGTAAAAATGGATATCTACAAGCAGGAACAGCACCACGAGAAATAGTATGATTATGATTCCTATTTGTATATATCCCATATTCACTACCTCCCATTTTCCTAATCAATATCTCTTCTCTTGAAAACAAATACAGACCACCAGATAAATACACTTGCTATGACGATAAAGATTTCCATGTATAATAATTTGTCGGCAAAGCCAATTTCAAAACTTGCGAAAGAAGCTGACATATTTGCTATCCAATATTTATAGAAAAGCTCATTATCAGTTAACTGAAAGCCAAGTTGTGATATCACACCACCCACAAATATAAACAACAGATTCACTGGTATGGTAATCGTATTCTTCTTAAACAGAATGCAGACAAACTCTGTAATCGCTGTATAGCCTAATATCATGCAACATGCACCCGTTACATACACCAGTAAATGCTTCATCACTTCCGAAGTCAGTTCTCCCACTTCGCCAATCAGCGAACATCCAAAAAAGCAAATCACAGAATATCCAGCCATGAGCACAGATATCACAATGACCATTGCAATGAATTTTGCAAACACATACTTCACTCTTGAGGTGCCTTTACCAATAATCTGGCGTATACTTCCTGTGGAGAAATCCTGACACATAATAATGGTGACAAATATGCCAATAACAATATAACTCAAATCTCCATTCAACGGCGATACAAATCCATCAATTCCAGTGGGACTTCCCATCACTTTGCCCATAGATACTGCAATTTTCACAACTACTGTCTGAAATACCGCCATTGCTACAAAGATCATACCAATCGTATACGTTACCTTACTTCTCATTATTTTAAATAATTCACTTGAAATCAGATTACACATGTGCTTTTCCTCCCATTAATTCCATGAAATACATCTCCAAATCCTGTCCTGCCAGATTCATCTTTTCTACTGCAACACCATTAAGGACAAGCTGTTCATTTATATTTCGTTTTTCTTCCAGATGGTCATATACATATATCGTTTTGTCATCTACAACCTTGTAATCCTTGCTATGTATGATTTCATCCAGCACATAAGTTGCCTTTTTCGTATTATCTACTTCTATCTGAATACATGTCTTGCAACACTGTTCAAGTTCCTCATTTGTGAACTCTTTCACTAAATTTCCGTTTTCAATCACGCCATATCTGGTTGCTACCTTTGATAACTCCCCTAAAATATGAGAAGAAATAATAATCGTAATATTTTGTTCTTTATTTAATCGTAAGATCAGCTCCCGAATCTCTTTGATTCCCGTTGGGTCTAATCCATTAATTGGCTCATCCAGAATTAATAAATCCGGATACCCCAAAAGGGCTATCGCTATCGAAAGACGCTGCTTCATACCTAATGAAAACTGTTTTGTTTTCTTTTTCTGTGCTTCTGTAAGCCCTACTAATTCTAATATCTCATCAATATTGCTGTTATTTCTGATTCCCATCAGCTTATTATAATAAATCAGATTATCTCTGGCTGTCATATCAGGATACAGTGCAGGCTGTTCAATCATACAGCCAATACGCTTACGTTCCTCATCAACATCATGGCTCTCAAACAGCTCATATTCTCCAAAGCTAGGAGCTGTCAATCCGCAAACCATCTTCATTAATGTGGTCTTTCCTGCGCCATTTTTACCGATTAATCCATAAATATCTCCCTGACACACATGAAGATTAACCTTATTTACCACAGGGATCTTACGATAAGTCTTTGTCAATTCTTTTGTTTCTAATACATATTTCATGTTTTCTTTCCTTTCTCATGTTTTCTTAACTTATTTGTATCTTACCAGAGGTCTTTCAATTTTCTTTCTGGAAAACATAAAGAAAGTTTAAAGATTATTTGTATCTGTTCAGAACCCCGTTAGTTGAAAATGATATCCGGATTTCCGTTTAG
>CAYUKO010000103.1:0-14249 GCA_964445375.1 uncultured Roseburia sp. | reverse complement strand
TATGTAAAATGTTTTATACTATTGTTATAACAATAGTGAAATCGCATGAACACCAAAAGGGATAAAAGGGGATATAGAATGAAATTCAGTTTGTGTATGATTGTAAAAAATGAAGAAGCAGTACTACGTGATTGTCTCGATTCCATCAAAGATCTTATGGATGAGATTATTATCGTAGATACAGGCTCAACAGATAGAACGAAAGAGATTGCGGCAGAATATACACCTTATGTTTATGATTTTGAATGGGTGCATGATTTTGCAGCGGCTAGAAATTTTGCTTTTTCCAAGGCAACGGGAGATTATATCTATTCAGCAGATGCGGATGAATATCTGGATGAAGAAAACAGGGTGAAGTTTAAAGCGCTCAAGAAGGTTCTTATGCCAGAGGTCGAAATCGTTCAGATGGTATATGTAACAGAGCAGATTAATCATCCGACTGAGAATTTTGCAAAGGATCTAAGACCAAAGCTTTTTAAGAGATTGCGGGAATTTACCTGGATAGATCCCATTCATGAAACGATTAACACAAGCCCGGTTGTGTTTGACAGTGACATTGAGATCCGACATAGACCGCAGGGAGATCACAGCAGCAGAGATTTTGGTGTATTTGAACGAATTATTGAAGAACGTGGAACGCTTTCGGACAGGCTTCTTACCATGTATTTAAGAGAGCTTTATAAGGCTGGGAGTGAAGAGGCACTTGACCATGCAAGAGAATTTTTGGAGCGTATGTTGATAGAGTTGAAGCAAAAAGGAAAAGATTTGCTTGCAAGACAGACCATTGCGGTTCTGTTAAAGATTTATCGACAGGCAGATGATGCGGTTGCTATTTTAAAAGCTGGCTTGCAGGAAGAGGTTACTGTCCCATCCGCAGAGGTTTGCATGGAGCTTGGTTATTTCTTTATGAAAAAGGAAGAATATGAGGAAGCCTCTAAATGGTTTTATCGTGCGGCTTTTGACTGTGAGAGTGAGATTGATATAGCAAGTAGTGGAACCTCAGCCCTTTTTGCATTGGCGTTAAGTTACCGCAAACATGCAAAATCTCCAAGAATCAAGGCGCTGCCCAAGGAAGAATATGAGCTTGAAAGTATGCGCCTTATGGAGAAGGCAACGGAGTATGAGAGAATGGCAAGGCATTGGAAACCACAAGAGGTAGGTTTTTAAGAGAAAGTGTGATATAATGCATATTATGTAAACAACAGGAGGGAAGACACTATGCATTATCAATATCTCGTGGTAGGAGCAGGACTTTTTGGTGCAGTTTTTGCCAGTGAAATGAAAAAGGCTGGAAAGAATAGTCTTGTTATTGAAAAAAGAAATCACATTGCAGGAAATATATATACAAAGGAAGTAAAAGGAATTCAGGTTCATCAATACGGTGCGCATATCTTTCATACCTCTGATAAAGAAGTGTGGGATTATGTAAATGAACTTACAGAGTTTAATCATTATATCAATTCACCGGTTGCAAGCTATAAAGATGAGCTGTACAATCTTCCTTTTAATATGAATACCTTTGCAAAGATGTGGAATATCAAGACACCGAAGGAAGCAAAGGAAAAGATTCAGGAGCAGATAGAAAAGCTTGGTATCACAGAACCAAAGAATCTTGAGGAACAGGCATTATCCCTTGTCGGTACAGATATTTATGAAAAACTGGTAAAAGGCTATACGGAGAAGCAGTGGGGAAGAGATTGTAAGGAACTTCCAAGTTTTATTATTAAGCGTCTTCCAGTGCGATTTGTATACGATAATAATTATTTCAATGATCCTTATCAGGGAATTCCCAAGGGTGGCTATACCGGTATCGTTGAAAAGCTTTTGGAAGGAATTACTGTGAAACTTGAGACTTCCTATGAAGATTATTGTGTGAAGAATGAGGAAACAGGGCTGTTTGAGTCAAAAGATGGTGAGCATACCTTTGAAAAAGTTTTATATACCGGTATGATTGATGAGTTCTATCACTATCAGTTAGGAGAGCTTGCTTATCGTTCTCTGCAATTTGAGACAGAAGTTTTAGAAGGGGAAGAGAATTATCAAGGGAATGCAGTAGTGAACTATACAGAAAGAGAAGTTCCATATACTCGTATTATTGAACATAAGCACTTCGAATTTGGTAAGCAGCCAGATACGGTAATTACAAGAGAATATCCAAAGGACTGGCATAAAGGGGATGAGCCTTATTATCCTGTTAATGACGAGAAAAATGGCAACCTTTATCAGAGATACGAGGCTCTTGCAAAAGAGGAGAAGAATATTCTTTTTGGTGGAAGATTAGGACAGTATAAATATTATGATATGGACAAAGTAATCAGAGCAGCATTCACAATGGTTCAGGAAGAACTTTCTATTTAGATTTTATCCATAAAAATATACAGCCGATAGCATACAAACAAGCTATCGGCTGTTTTGGATTCATCTAGCAATACGAATTAAAGAGCATACCACTATAAATGCTGGTTACATATGGATTAATATAGGAAGTAGCCGGATTGCTATAAGCGCAGATGGCTCTTGCTACATACTCCATAGGATCCAGAGAAATAGAATGTAATTTGCGAAGTACCTGATTACCAAAATTCTGCAAATCGTCAAGATCAGGCATTTTAGAAAGACTGTCATCATGCAGGAAGTTAAGAGTAGAATCTTCCTGTATTTCGATTCCGTATTTTTCTATTTTTCCTTTGTGGCGGGCAAGAAGCTTATTCATTTCGTCTAATAAATGATGATTATCAGCGGCTTTTGCGTTTTCATCAGTCTGAACACCATGAATAAACTGGTTATAACAATTCACAAATCCTTCTATATTATATGCAAGAGAATCCATGTCTGGATAAAGACCGATATCAGCTTCTTTTTCAGTGCTTTCCGGATGCAGCGTCAGGCGATAGCTTCCGTATACAGGGAAAGTATTAGAATAAGAAGAACGTTCTTTACCATCAATATAATAAGTAGCATTTGTAGCGTTATGAATTGATTTATTCAGACCAAGGTAATGAACGATGCCATTTGCCTGACTGGTATTTTCGTCTGTAATTTCAAAATGCCTTGCTCCCTGCACGGGAAGTCCGTAAGCGTCAGACGTAATTTGAAGCGCCGTTCTTTCCTGGTCTGTCAGAATATCTGCATGAATGCCAATATCGGAATGATTAATAAGCCGTGCAAGTTTGTTTTGAAGCTGTTCATGTGTTTCTCCGTCATTTACATGAAATTGCAATTCATAATGAAGCTTATTCGTCTTTATGTCAAAAGAATAATTGCCGGGTGGCATCAGCACCATCTGGTTTGAGGTAAGAAAGCTACTCTGGTTAATCTGGGGAGAGGCAAAGTCTTTTACTTCCAGATGAAAATGTTCAGGCGCAGATGAGCTATCTGTGGTAGAGGCATATTCTACATCAACAAGCGTTGGGGTATCACTATAAGCCTTTTTGGAAGAAAATAACATCTGCTTATCTGTACTTCCAAACGTAGTAATCGTCTGTTTCAGCGATTCTGCACTTTCTTTGAGTTGAACAGCGTATGCAATTGCCTGAGGTGAGGGTTCTGTAAGATAAAGTGGTGCAAATCGGTTCTTTAACTGGATATCACTGTAGATATGCCGTAATTCATCGCGGTCATGGATATGACTGCGAGATGTACGTTTGTCATCATAAGTAGTAAGATAATGATTGTAGATTTGTAATGTTGCAAAAGACATCGGCATACCGCACCCTCCTTTCGTGAAAAAAGCATTCATAAAATCGGATTACTGGGACGTGTTACTCCCCCAGCACAGGCACAGTAAACCTATTATTAATTTCAAGATATCATGAAAACACAAAAAAATCAAGAATTTTAAAGACTTTTGAAGGGTTATTTTGAAAAAAATAAGTTGACGCAGAATGGTGGTTATGATATATTTGTTAGGCAAGATGTGAATTAGGTCTTTTTTTTATGCCAATTTTGCATAGAAAAGACTTGCTTACATGGAGCATGGTTGAAAGACCGGATTAGAACAAAGGTAAAGATTAGAAACGCTAGCGGAGGTGGAATTATGCGTACAAAGATTACATTAGCTTGTACAGAGTGCAAACAGCGTAACTACAATACTACTAAGGAGAAGAAGACTCATCCTGATAGAATGGAAATCAAGAAATATTGTAGATTCTGCAAGACTCACACATTACACAAGGAAACAAAATAATCGGTAAAGAATCTACAGGAGGCATACTATGGGAGATTCAGCAAAGACAAATGCGCCAAAGACAAGTTCTTGGAAAAATATCAAAACAGAATTTGGTAAGATTATATGGCCTAACAAGGAAGACCTGTTAAAACAGTCAGTAGCTGTTCTCTGTATTTCAATTGTAATGGGCCTTATCATTACTTTTCTGGATACTCTTATCCAGTACGGAATTAACTTCTTAACTGCATTATAAGAGTGAGGATGAATAGTATGGAAGAGAAGAAGGAACGCAAGGCGGTAGCCAAGAAAATATTCGAGCCAATGATGAAGGAATGGGAACCGATATCTCCTAAGATGCCGGAGCCGGAACCGGAAGAAGTGGTTGAAGAAATCGTAGAAACAGAAGAAGTAGTAGAGGAAATACCTGCAATACCAGAAGCAGAACCGGTTGTTGATGAGGAACCACATAGCAGAGTGGCTTTAAGCGACAACAAGAGTGGTCTTGGTATGGGATGGTATGTTGTTCATACTTATTCTGGATACGAGAACAAGGTAAAAGCCAATATCGAAAAAGCAATTGAGAACAGACATCTTGAAAATGAGATTCTGGAGGTCAGGGTTCCTTTACAGGATGTTGTGGAAATGAAAGATGGCGTTGAAAAGAGCAGCCAGAAGAAACTTTTCCCAGGATACGTTCTGTTACACATGGATGCAGATAATAATGATGCATGGTATGTGGTTCGTAATACAAGAGGTGTTACAGGATTTGTTGGACCGGGAAGTAAGCCGGTTCCGCTGACAGAGGAAGAACTCAGAGCATTAGATTTCGGTAATGAGATTAATGTAGAATTCGCAGAGGGTGATGTTATCTCGGTAACAGCCGGTGTTTGGAAAGATACTGTTGGTACGGTTCAGAAGATTGATGTAACCAGACAGACAGTAACAATCAACGTAGAAATGTTTGGTAGAGAAACACCAGTTGAGATTAATTTCTCTGATGTGAAAAAACTTTAATCCTTAAAATGGCATGCTAAATGCAAAATAAGGATTGACACGATTGCGTAGTTGTAATAAAATATTAGCCGGACTTTGAGATTTTTCACGTCCGCGTGGGAGGGTCATCCACCCAAACTACCACAAAACAGTCTATATGACAGACTGAGAATGAATTAGGAGGTGCCTATAATGGCAAAGAAAGTAGAAGGATATATTAAATTACAGATTCCTGCCGCAAAAGCAACACCGGCTCCACCAGTTGGACCAGCACTTGGTCAGCATGGTGTAAACATTGTTGAATTTACAAAGCAGTTTAATGCAAGAACAGCTGATCAGGAAGGTATGATCATTCCTGTTGTTATCACTGTTTATGCAGACAGAAGTTTCAGCTTCATTACAAAGACTCCACCAGCAGCTGTTCTTTTAAAGAAAGCTTGTAACATTAAGACAGCTTCTGCAACACCAAACAAGAACAAAGTTGCTACTATTTCTAAAGCAAAGATTCAGGAAATCGCTGAATTAAAGATGCCTGACTTAAATGCAGCAAGCCTTGAGGCTGCTATGAGCATGATCGCAGGTACAGCTAGAAGTATGGGTATCACAGTAGAAGAGTAAGCGGAGGTAAAGAAGAATGAAACACGGTAAGAAATATAATGAATCCGCGAAGTTAATCGATCGCGCAACTTTTTATGAAATTGATGATGCTGTATCTTTAGTAAAGAAGACTGCAACTGCAAAGTTCGATGAGACAGTAGAACTTCACATCAGAACAGGTTGTGACGGACGTCATGCTGATCAGCAGATCCGTGGCGCTGTAGTACTTCCAAATGGTACAGGTAAGACTGTTAAGGTTTTAGTATTCGCTAAGGGTGATAAGGTAGCAGAGGCAGAAGCAGCTGGTGCTGATTACGTTGGAGGAGATGAACTCATTCCGAAGATTCAGAATGATGGCTGGTTAGATTTCGACGTAGTAGTAGCTACACCTGATATGATGGGTGTTGTTGGTCGTCTTGGTAAGGTTTTAGGACCTAAGGGCTTAATGCCAAACCCTAAGGCTGGTACAGTAACAATGGATGTTACAAAGGCTATCAACGATATCAAGGCTGGTAAGATTGAGTACAGACTTGATAAGACAAACATTATTCACTGCCCAGTAGGAAAGGCTTCTTTCTCGGAAGAGCAGTTAGGACAGAACATCAACGCTCTGTTAGATGCTATTGTTAAGGCTAAGCCTTCAACATTAAAGGGACAGTACTTAAAGAGCATCACACTTACAACAACAATGGGACCTGGAGTAAAGGTTAGTGTTGCAAAGTTCTAATCTATGATATTGAGACCTCGGTTTTGCCGAGGTCTTTTTGTACATTTCTAGAATATGGGGATGGAAATGAGGCGTATGAAGAGAGAAGAGAGAAAAAGACTTGTAACTAGAATGACAAGATTGTTCTTTTTGGTACTTATGGCGGTTCTTTGTATTGGCGTGGCGGGTATATGGGTATACTCTGGCGTTTCAAAACAGGGCGGAAGTGAAAAGGAAAATGTGGAAGTGATTCACATTGTGTCAGCTGAAGATATTTTTAAATCGTTTCAGAGCATTCTGACAGGAGAAAATACAACGAGTGAAGCGGATGGAGATAAAACAGAAGATGAAAAGCGATTGCAAGAGTCTTTGGAAGCAGGAGAGAAGGCTGTTGCAGTGGAATGTGCTGAAGAAGAAACGGTAAAATTGATTTTTGCCGGAGATATTCTTCTGGATGAACATTATGCGGTTATGGCAAATCTGCAAGATAGGGGAGGAAACGTAGAAGAAGCGTTTTCAACAGGGTTATTGGAGATGATGCGAGACGCGGATGTTTTTATGTTGAATAACGAATTTACATTTACGAATCGAGGAACACCAACGGCAGGAAAACAGTTTACATTTCGTGCAAAGCCGGATAGTGTCAGTCTTTTACAGGAGATAGGCGTAGATGTGGTATCGGTGGCAAATAACCATATCTATGATTATGGTGAGGTTTCACTATTAGACACGCTTGATACCTTGGAAGGTGCAGGGATTGCATACACGGGAGCGGGAAAAAATCTGGAAGAAGCTATGAAACCGGTTTATCTGTTCGTAAATGGCATGAAGATTGGTATTATCAGCGCGACGCAGATAGAACGAAATGGAATACCTGATACGAAAGAGGCGACAGTGACATCGGCAGGAGTTTTACGATGCATGGATACGGCGAATCTTTTGCAAGTAATTGCGCAGATGGAAGAAAGTTGCGATTATACGATTCTCTATATTCATTGGGGAACGGAAAGTCAGGAAGAGATTGATTGGTTACAAGAGGAACAAGCGCCACTTTATGCGGAGGCAGGGGTTGATTTGATTATAGGAGATCATCCACATTGCTTACAGAAGCTGGATAAGGTTTTGGGAGTACCTGTTATTTATAGCCTAGGGAATTTCTGGTTTAATTCCAAGACACAGAATTCCTGTGTTGTTGAAGTTGTATTAAAAGAAAAGGAGCTGTATTCTTTTCGATTTGTACCATGTAAGCAGGAAGATAGTAGGACTCGACTGCTTGAAGGAGTGGAAAAGCAGGGAGTTCTCAATTATATGAGAGGAATTTCCCCTAATGTTATGATTGATGAAGAAGGTTATGTTGACTTTGGATAAATAAGACTATATATAATAAGAATATTGCTTGAAAAATATAAAATTAATAGTTGACATGCATAAAGAGAGTATGCTAATATATCTAAGGTTGTAAAAACCATGCCGAAGACAGTAGGTGCTGAGAGTATTCGAAGCGTAAGTGTATCGCCTACCGAGGAAGAAGAGTTTTATGATTATGAATTCTATTTCTCTGTCTTTGCGAAGACAGAGTTTTTTTATTCGTATAGATAGATGCCAAGCGTATCTTTAGAACTCCAATTCGGCAGGAAGAAGACTCTGGTCTGAATCCACTAGAATCTATAAGGAGGTAAGAAAATGGCAAAGATCGAATTAAAACAGCCTATCGTAGAAGAGATTTCTGCTAATATTAAGGATGCCGCTTCTGTTGTAGTTGTTGACTACCGTGGAATCACTGTAGCAGAAGATACAGCTCTTCGTAAGCAGCTTCGTGAAGCAGGAGTTGTCTACAAGGTTTACAAGAACACAATGATGACACGTGCATTCAAGGGTACAGAATTCGAAGGCTTAACAGAAAGCTTAGAAGGTACAAATGCAATTGCTATCTGCAAGGATGATGCAACTGCTCCAGCAAGAATCTTAAGCAAGTTCGCTAAGGGATGTCCTGCACTTGAAATCAAGGCAGGTGTTGTAGAAGGTATCGTATATGATGCAAAGGGAATGGCTGCAATCGCAAATATTCCTTCAAGAGAAGAATTACTTTCCAAGTTCCTTGGAAGCATTCAGTCTCCTATTACAAACTTCGCTCGTGTGCTTAATCAGATTGCAGAAAAGGGCGGCGCTGACGCATGTGAAGCAGCAGCTCCTGTAGCTGAGGAAGCTCCAGCAGCAGAAGAAACACCAGCAGAGTAATCTGTAAGGAAGAAACAATTAATAATAAGAAATTAAACTATGGAGGTAAATAAAAATGGCAAAGATGACAACAGCAGAATTTATTGAAGCTATTAAAGAGTTAACTGTATTAGAATTAAATGATTTAGTAAAAGCTTGTGAAGAAGAGTTCGGTGTATCCGCAGCAGCAGGCGTTGTAGTTGCAGCAGCAGGTGGTGCAGCAGAAGCAGCAGAAGAGAAGACAGACTTCGATGTTGAGTTAACAGATGTAGGACCAAACAAGGTTAAGGTTATCAAGGTTGTTCGTGAAGCAACAGGTCTTGGCTTAAAGGAAGCTAAGGATTTAGTTGATAACGCTCCTAAGATGCTTAAGGAAGCTGCTCCTAAGGCAGAAGCTGAAGATATCAAGGCTAAGCTTGAAGCAGAAGGCGCTAAGGTTACTCTTAAGTAATTGAAACCGTTTTTACCAAGACCGGAATTTATGTTCCGGTCTTTTTTTGCGTTATTTTTTCTTTTTCAAAAAAATAAAAAAATGATTGACTAATAAAGGCACTTGTGCTAATATGTAGTGTGCGCTATTGTGATAAATTGTGCTTGTTTTGTGCCCAAATGGCGTAAAATATAAAAATATAGTAATTATTCGGCAGGCAGACGCATTTACTGTGGATGCCGTAAGAAAATGTAATGTTGACATGTAAAAATCCCATTGCGAAGCAATCTTGGATGGATTTTTACTCGTAACTATGAAGGAACTGAATAGTTACAAGATATATCATGAAGAACGGGGTGAAATGTCATGGAAAAGAACAGAATACGTCCAGTTACCGCCGGTAAGACGATGCGTATGAGCTATTCAAGACAAAAAGAGGTTTTGGAAATGCCTAACCTGATAGAGGTACAGAAGGCTTCTTATCAATGGTTCCTTGATGAGGGATTACAGGAAGCACTTGATGATATCTCTCCAATTACCGATTATAGTGGACGTTTAAGTCTGGAATTTGTTGATTACGTTTTAGCAGAGAACGAAATCAAACACACGATTGAAGAGTGTAAAGAAAGAGATTTAACTTATGAAGCCCCCTTAAAAATTAAAGTTCGTCTTCATAATAAGGAAAAAGAAGAGATTAGCGAACATGAGATTTTTATGGGTAATTTCCCATTGATGACTGAAACAGGTACCTTCGTTATTAATGGCGCTGAGCGAGTTATCGTCAGTCAGTTGGTACGTTCACCTGGTATCTATTATGGTATTGCACATGATAAAATCGGTAAGAGACTGTTTTCATCTACTGTTATTCCAAACCGTGGTGCGTGGTTGGAATATGAAACAGATTCGAACGATGTTTTTTATGTACGTGTAGATAGAACAAGAAAAGTACCAATTACAGTATTCATTAGAGCACTGGGTGTTGGTACGAATGAAGAGATTCTTGAATTATTTGGTGATGAACCAAAGATTCATGCATCCTTTACAAAGGATACTTCAGAAAATTATCAGGAAGGTTTGAAAGAATTATATAGTAAGATTCGTCCAGGAGAACCTTTCAGTTTAGATAGTGCTGAGAATCTTGTAACAGCAATGTTCTTTGACCCTAGAAGATATGATCTTGCAAAGGTTGGACGTTATAAGTTTAACAAGAAACTCGCATTAAAGAATAGAATTCGTAATGCAGAACTGGCTGAGGATGTAGTAGATCCATTTACAGGTGAGATACTTGGTCAGAAGGGTGAGAAGGTCACTGTTGAAATGGCAGATACCATTCAGAATGCTGCAGTTCCTTTTGTATGGATTCAGACAGAGGAGAGAATTGTTAAGGTTCTGTCCAATATGATGGTTGATATTACCAATTTTGTTGATTGTGATCCTAAGGCACTTGGCATTACAGAACAGGTATATTTCCCAGTATTACGCCAGATTCTTGAGGAGTACTCTGAGAATCCGGAAGAATTAGCAGATGCTATTCAGAGAAATGTACATGAGTTAATTCCGAAACATATTACGAAGGAAGATATTTTAGCTTCTATTAATTATAACATGCATCTTGAGTACGGTCTGGGTAACAGTGATGATATTGATCACTTGGGTAACAGACGTATCAGAGCAGTTGGTGAATTATTACAGAACCAGTACCGTATTGGTTTATCAAGAATGGAACGTGTTGTGCGTGAAAGAATGACAACACATGATTCAGATGATGTATCACCACAGGTGCTTATCAATATTAAACCAGTACAGGCTGCTATTAAGGAATTCTTCGGTTCCTCACAGTTATCTCAGTTCATGGATCAGAATAATCCTCTTAGTGAGTTGACTCATAAGAGACGTTTATCTGCATTGGGACCTGGTGGTTTGTCAAGAGACCGTGCCGGATTCGAGGTTCGAGATGTTCACTATTCTCATTATGGAAGAATGTGTCCTATCGAGACTCCTGAAGGTCCTAACATCGGTTTGATTAACTCTCTTGCTTCTTATGCAAGAATTAATGATTATGGATTTATTGAAGCTCCATATAGAAAGATTGATAAGACGGATCCAAAGAATCCTCGCGTTACAGATGAAGTAGTATATATGACTGCTGATGAAGAGGATAATTACCATGTAGCACAGGCTAACGAAGCATTGGACGAGAATGGATACTTTGTTCGTAATTCCGTATCTGGTCGTTATTTGGATGAAACACAGGAATATCCAAAGACAATGTTCGATTATATGGACGTGTCTCCTAAGATGGTATTCTCTGTGGCAACAGCTTCTATTCCATTCCTTCAGAACGACGATGCTAACCGTGCGTTGATGGGATCCAACATGCAGCGTCAGGCAGTACCTCTTCTGTTTACAGAAGCGCCTGTTGTAGAAACAGGTATGGGTGTAAAGACAGCCGTTGACTCTGGTGTTTGTGTTGTTGCTAAGAAGCCGGGTACTATCACATATGTATCTTCTAATTTAATCAAGATGACATATGATGATGGAGAACAGGCTGAATTCAAACTTTATAAGTTTACAAGAAGTAACCAGTCTAACTGTTATAGCCAGAGACCTATTGTATTCAAGGGTGATCATGTAGCGGCAGGTCAGGTTATTGCAGACGGTCCTTCTACAAGTGGCGGTGAATTAGCTCTTGGTAAGAATCCATTGATTGGATTCATGACTTGGGAAGGTTACAACTACGAAGACGCGGTTCTTTTAAGTGAAAGATTAGTACAGGAAGATGTTTATACATCTATCCATATTGAAGAATATGAAACCGATGCAAGAGATACAAAGCTCGGACCGGAAGAAATTACAAGAGATGTTCCGGGTGTTGGCGATGATGCATTAAAGGATTTGGATGAGCGAGGAATTATCCGTATCGGAGCAGAGGTTCGCGCAGGTGATATCTTAGTTGGTAAGGTAACACCAAAGGGAGAAACTGAGCTTACTGCGGAAGAAAGACTGCTTCGTGCAATCTTTGGTGAGAAAGCAAGAGAAGTAAGAGATACTTCTTTAAAGGTTCCTCATGGTGAATATGGTGTCGTTGTTGACGCAAAGGTATTCTCTAGAGCAAATGGTGATACAGAACTTGCGCCAGGTGTAAATCAAGCAGTTCGTATTTATATCGCACAGAAGAGAAAGATTTCTGTTGGTGATAAGATGGCTGGTCGTCATGGTAACAAGGGTGTTGTTTCCAGAGTACTTCCAGTAGAAGATATGCCATATCTTCCAAACGGACGTCCTTTGGATATCGTATTGAATCCTTTGGGTGTACCTTCACGTATGAATATCGGACAGGTATTGGAAATCCATCTGTCTCTTGCTGCAAAAGCATTAGGCTTTAATGTTGCAACACCAGTATTCGAAGGTGCGAACGAAAATGATATTATGGATACTCTGGATTTAGCAAATGATTATGTAAACCTTGAATGGGAAGAATTCGAGGCAAAGCATAAGGAAGAATTGCATCCGGAAGTTCTTCAGTATTTATCTGATAACAGAGAACACAGAAAGCTTTGGAAGGGTGTTCCAATTTCAAGAGACGGTAAGGTAAGATTAAGAGACGGTAGAACAGGTGAATATTTTGACAGCCCTGTAACAATCGGACACATGCATTATCTGAAACTTCATCATCTGGTTGATGATAAGATTCATGCACGTTCAACTGGACCGTACTCTCTTGTTACACAGCAGCCATTAGGTGGTAAGGCACAGTTCGGCGGACAGCGTTTCGGAGAAATGGAAGTTTGGGCACTGGAAGCTTATGGTGCAGCATATACATTGCAGGAAATCCTGACAGTGAAGTCCGATGACGTTGTTGGTCGTGTAAAGACTTACGAGGCTATTATCAAGGGAGAAAATATCCCAGAAGCAGGTATTCCAGAATCCTTCAAGGTATTATTGAAGGAATTACAGTCATTAGGCCTTGATATTAAGGTTTATGATGAGGATCGCAACGAAGTTGAGATTATGGAATCTGTTGATTATAGTGAAACAGACTTCCGTGTTGAGATGGAAGGCGATAACAAGTATGATTACAATAAGGAATCTTTTGATGGATATCAGAAGCAGGAGATTGATTCTGAGAGTGGTGAATTCGTTAGTGTAGAAGACGACGAAGAAGGCTTAGAGGAAGATTTCGCAGATGATTTTGATGATACAGATTCTTTTGATGAGTAATTAGGTATCGTGTAGTATTTGGGAACGAGAATTCGTCATTTCCAATAAAGTATAAATTGGAAGGAGAGCCAAAATGACTGAGAACAAAAATGAATCATGCCAGTCTATATCTTTTGATGCGATTAAGATTGGTTTAGCATCCCCAGAGAAGATTAGAGAATGGTCTAAGGGCGAAGTTACTAAGCCGGAAACCATTAACTATAGAACTCTTAAGCCAGAACGCGATGGTCTCTATTGTGAAAAAATCTTTGGACCTAGCAAGGATTGGGAATGTCACTGTGGTAAGTATAAAAAGATTAGATATAAAGGTGTAATCTGTGACCGTTGTGGTGTAGAGGTTACAAAGTCAAGCGTTAGAAGAGAACGTATGGGGCACATTGAACTTGCTGCCCCAGTATCTCATATCTGGTATTTCAAGGGAATTCCAAGCCGTATGGGCTTAATTCTTGATCTGACACCTAGAGTGCTTGAAAAGGTATTATACTTTGCTTCTTATATCGTTCTTGATCCAATGGAGACAGATTTTGAATATAAGCAGGTTCTGTCTGAAAAGGAATATCAGGACGGAAGAGAGAAGTGGGGTAACAAGTTCCGTGTAGGAATGGGTGCAGAGGCAATTAAGGAATTACTTCAGGCGATTGATCTTGACAGAGAATGTGAAGAACTGATGGCTGAATTGAAGAATGACAATACTAAGGGCCAGAAACGTGCTAAAATCGTAAAGAAGCTCGAGGTTGTTGAGTCTTTTAGAAATTCTGGAAACAGACCAGAATGGATGATTTTGGATGCGGTACCAGTTATTCCACCAGATTTACGTCCTATGGTTCAGTTGGATGGTGGACGTTTTGCTACCTCTGACTTGAATGATTTATATAGAAGAATTATCAACAGAAATAACCGTTTGAAGAGACTTCTTG
>CAYUKO010000102.1:0-14278 GCA_964445375.1 uncultured Roseburia sp. | reverse complement strand
GGAATAAGGTATAGAAATCGTAGCTCTGCATAATCATGTAATTGAACTCAAGGAATGTTAATCCCTTTTCCATACGCTGCTTGTAGCATTCTGCCGCCAACATACGGTTAACAGAGAAATGAGGACCAACTTCACGCATTAAGTCCATATAATTCAAATCAAGAATCCAATCAGCATTGTTTACAAGCATTGCCTTATCTTCACCGAATTCAATAAATCTGCTCATCTGCTTCTTGAAGCATTCTACATTATGCTGGATGGTTTCCTTAGTTAACATCTTACGCATATCCGTCTTACCGGATGGGTCACCAATCATAGCAGTACCGCCACCGATTAAAGCGATTGGTCTGTTTCCTGCCATCTGTAAACGCTTCATCAGGCAAAGTGCCATGAAGTGTCCTACGTGTAAGCTATCAGCTGTTGGGTCAAAGCCGATATAGAAAACAGCCTTTCCATTGTTAATCATTTCTTTGATTTCATCTTCATCTGTTACCTGCGCAATCAAACCGCGGGCAACTAATTCATCATATAACTGCATATTTTTCTCCTTTTCTGCACTGATACCTATTTTCCTGTAGCCTTTTCAGTGCTTATAAGCCACAAGTCGTTTCGGGAAAAGGACAATAAAAAATCCTCGTCCCTTATACTATTAAAGGACGAGGTTACTACCCGTGTTACCACCTTTATTCACACAAGACTCACATCTTATGCCTTAGCAAGTACGATTTGTATTCACAACAAAACTACAAATGATACTCTCCCAAGTTAACGTTTGGGCTTCCGTCACAGCCTACTCTTCACAGATTCACGATTTCGGTGTGCAGCTCCAAGAGGTATTCCGATGCATCTTCCCTTGCGCCTCTCATCAACCGGCTGCTTTCTGTTAGTTCCCATGTATCGTACTTATTCTTTTCATCGCTTTTTAAATATAAAAATATTATATTCACGATATTTTTATTTGTCAATGGCTTTTTGGTCTATTTATTTCAACATCAGGAATGCTCCTAAATTTCCTCGCATTCCTTTACTTGCACGATGACTGAATAAAATATCGGGATTACAACAGGTACAGATATCGGTTATCTCAATATGTTCTTTCGGCACTCCTGCTTCACGAAATACACATTCATTTGCATACCACAAGTTTAACTGAAACTTATCTCCCTTCGTATGGTAAAGCAGTTGTTCCTCTTCTGCCTGCTTCGGAAACGCCTCACAAAATGCATCCGCTACATCGCAGCTCACCTCATAACAATCCTGACAAATAGATGGTCCGATCGCTACAAATACATCCTCTGGTCTTGTTCCATATTCCTTCGCCATTGCCTGCAAAGTCACAGCTCCCATTCTGTTCACGGTACCACGCCAACCCGAATGAGAAAGCCCAATCGCCCGATGAACCGGATCAACAATATATAATGGCACACAATCCGCATAAAAAGTGGCCAGCACAACTCCCGGCTCATTGGTAATCAAACCGTCAATATCTGTATAATCACGAGGTCTAATTACACCCTTTCCTTTATCAGCCTTTGTAACCTTTCTGATATTTGTTGTATGCGTCTGATCAGAGCATACAATGTCTTCAACCTGACAGCCTAGAACCTTGGCTATACGACGATAATTCTCATCAACACATTCTTTTTCATCGCCACGTGCATAACTTAGATTCATACTCGATAAATGCTCTTTACTTACTCCACCAAGCCGGGAAGAAAAGCAGTGTTTCACAATTCCTGTACTTTCCAAACCATCAAAGGTGAAATAAAGCAAATCCTCTTGCCCATTTATATAAATATGATTTTCCTTGCAAATTTCTTTCTTGCCTTTTCTTTTTATCTGTAATTTCTCTTCAAGCACTGATTTTCAACTCCTAAAACCTTTTAATATAAATGCGAAAACGCATTCTGATACCACGTAATTTCTTTATCACAAATGGAAACCACATCATAGCGTACAGCGCAAAACTCTCCTATTCCATGCGTTAATCTGTAATAATCAGCCACTCTACAGATGTTCTTCTGCTTGGAAAAAGTTACTGCCTCTGCCGGTGTTCCATTTTTCAAACTCTTTCGATATTTAACCTCAAAGAAAATAAGATATTCCTGATCTCTTCCAATTATATCAATCTCACCGTTACGATTTCTGTAATTTCTTTCCAGAATCCTAATTCCCTGCTTTTGCAGATAATCGGCTGCCATTCTCTCATATTCGGTACCCGTTTTTCGTGTGTTCATACCTCTTATTTCTTCTCCTTATGCGCAGCAATCTTTGCCTTTATCTTATCCATGCTGTCAACAAAGACCAGAATCTCCGCTACCACCTCATATAATTCCGGTGGAATCATATCTCCTATCTGAAGCTTCGACAACGCATTTGCCAGCTTGTCATCCCTATGAATCGGTATATCTGACTCCTTTGCCTGTTCTAAAATACGTTCCGCAAGCGCGCCACGTCCCATCGCAATTACCTTTGGTGCCTGATCCTCAGGGTCATATTCAAGTGCTACCGCCTGCTTATTAAGGTTCTTATTTTTATCCTTATCTTCCATATTACTACCATGCCTTTCTTCTATTTCTGCACGTCCCTACTTTTATGGAAATATAGAAATTCTTTATGTCTTTATGATAAAAACATTCCTATTATTTTATTATGTTCGAATATCAAAATTCTGGTATGCAAGCGGTGCAGACATGCCTCCCGCCTGTTCTTCCATCTGTTCAAATACCGTCTTCTCTGATACCCTTTTTTCAAAAGTGGTCTGGCTATGATATCCTTTCTTCACAAGCCGCTCTGTCAATTCTTCGATATGTTCTTCCAGCAAAGCAACCGAATCCTCTTCCAGATAAAACTTATTCATTACCTGTTCGGTATCCATATTAAGCGAAATATTAATATCCATATTACCCAGATGCTCCATATCCAAATGTAGAATCGCTGTTAATAGACCATCTTTTTTTGCCAGATTACGCTTATTCGTATAAACATATAGCTCGCCCTGTGCCTGAGAATCGGAAAGTTTTAATGGCAATTGAACATATTGGAACATCTGGTTCATCTGATTCATGAACTCTACATTTTCCCTGATATTCTGCAACGCATTTCCTGAATTTGTCTGATTTTGCGCTGCCGTCTGTTCCATAAGCTGTGACAGTTTTTCACTTTGCTGCATCAGTTTTTGATAGAATTCCTTTATTTTGCCGTCTTCTGTCAACTCCTCAGGCGCCAATGACCATTCCTTTTGCAAGGTATCCTTCAAAAGCTCTCGAAAGCCTTCTGAACGATATAATTTATCCTTGCTTTCCGGTGACAACTTTGCACCAATTCCCTGTTCTGAAAAAAGTATCTCTTTCAGAGTAGTAACATCAAGATTCCCCTGCTTTATCAGGCTATGCATTTTGTCTACAGCCTGTTCCTCTGGTAGCCCCTGAAGCTGCTTTGTTACTTCCAATAATTTTACAGAACCTTCAGAATATCCTGCATCTGATAAAATCACTTTTGGCTGCGCTTCCTTTCCAGTAATTCCTATCGTTTGCTCTGCTTCATCTGTGAAAGTTGCATTTTCCTGCATCATTGAAGTATTTACGTTTTTCCCTGTCAGATCCCCATCAGACACCAAACTTTCTCCCTCTGACAAGAAGTTCAAAACCTGCTCCATATAAGAACCCGCACTTTGGAGACTGCCACTTTGTCCCACAAGATTCGAAACACTTTCAACATTACTGCCTGCAATGGAATCATACAGTCGGCCAATATCGTCTACAGCCTCCCGAATTCCATCAAAAAGCTTATGCTCCATATTCTGATAATGCTCTAACTGCGTAAGATTGGCATCCGTTATCTTTACACCAAGCTGATGTAAGCGAATCAGACTATCTATCTTTACCTGTGGATGCTGTAAAAGCTGTCTGTTAAACAACGCAAGTGAATTCTTATCAATGGACATGCCATTTTCGATTAACTTTGACACCATTTGAAGATTCTTGTCATTTACAACAAGATTCGCTGCCTTAAGCGCCGACTCTCCTACTCTCTGTTGCAATAGATTGGTATAAATTGGTTTTAATACAATTTTGGAATTCTGGTTAGACTGCACCTGAAAATTAAGAAGTTGTCCAAGAGCAAGCTGCACCTCACCTTCCAGCCTTGCCGCCATATACATGCAATTTGCAAGCTGAAGCTGTACCTCCTGCCCGTTCACGGACATAATTTCCCCTTGAAAGGTATCTCCGGGTTGAAGCTCTTGTAGTACAACATCCGTAGATACCTGCTGTGCCATATGCGATGTATTCACATTCTGTAATCCCTGTTGTCCCATTCCTGTCTGTAATGGTGTATATCCAAAGAAACCGTCCATATCGCACCCCCTGTTTTGCACATAACATAGTTACTGTTTACTCCGTTCCAGTAACACAACATTTTTATTCACAAAAGTTTTTGATAAAAGTTCTTCTATGTATAGGTGATGGTCCTATTTTCTTTAGTGCCTCAATATGAACCGCAGAACCATAACCTTTATTCTCTGCAAAATGATACTCTGGATATGCCTTATCAAATTCTACCATAAGTCTGTCTCTTGTGACCTTGGCAATGATACTTGCTGCCGCAATTGACATACTCTTAGCATCTCCCTTAATAATTGGTACCTGACGAATAGCAACCTGTGGTATCGTAACCGCATCATTTAATAATATATCGGGCTTTACTGGCAATTTACTAATAGCTTCACGCATTGCTTCATAAGTTGCCTGTAAAATATTAATCTCATCAATTCTGGTATGCGTTGCATAGCCGATTCCTACGGCAACCGCTTCCTGCATGATGATGTCATACAGCTCTTCTCTTTTCTTCTCACTCAATTGCTTGGAATCATTGATATATAAAATCTTACAATCCTTTGGTAAAATAACAGCTCCGGCAACAACCGGACCTGCAAGCGGACCTCTCCCCACTTCGTCTATACCACAAATATATCCACACGCTTCATATTCCTTCTCATAACGCTTCATTTCTTCTGTACGAAGAATTTCCTTTTCCAAAGCTTCCAGACGTTTTCTTGCCTTTGCAACCAATGACTGCACGCCTGTCCTTTCATCACTCTCATATTCCTGTATAAAAAGAGGCAGCTCCTTATCAGCCGCTGCCTGTAACTCCATCTTTATATCACCGATTTTCTTCTCTGCCATAACAAAATCCCCTTTCTTTTGTTCCAACTCCACAGATTTCATTTTACTATTGATGTTTTAAAACACCAAATTTGCTAAGAGGCCATATTCTGAGCCATGCTCTTCCTATAATATCCTCTCGCTTAATATTTCCTACCGATGGTTCTCTACTATCGGAACTGTTATTGCGGTTATCTCCCATAACAAAATACTCATCATCACCCAACACAATCGGTTCACTTGCCCTTCCTGCATATTGGATAATCTCTCTGCCATAGGATTCCTCCAGAATCTCTCCATTGATATAAATATTTCCCTGTTCATCAATCTGAACCGTCTCTCCCGGCATACCAATAATACGCTTGATATAATAAACGGGTTCTGTCTCTGTGTAATAAGCAAATTCCGGTTTGTAAGGAAAAACAATAATATCAAATCTTTCCGGATCTGAAAAACGATACGTAATCTTATCTACAATCAAATTATCAGCTTCACTCAAAGTAGTTTCCATACTACTTCCACTTACCTGCGTTCTCTGTCCAACATAAGTAATAATCAAATAAGCCGCACATAAAACAACCAATAAATAAATACTTGTACTTAATATTTCCTTCAATACATTTTTCATTTTGTATTCCCCGATTCCGTTTCTCTAAACTCTATTCTATGAAGCAACATAATTATTCAGTACCTTCATAATAGTTATAAATCAACTTTCGTTTATAACAGTTCTAATGTAATTTTTCCAAGTCTTCCACTTCTGAAATCTTCCACAAGCATAGAAGAAGCTTTCATAATATCCAATTCTTCTCCCTTAAGATAGCATCTTCTACTAACACAGATTGCCTTTAAGATTTCATAAGCATCTCCCTGTTCTTCAACGTCATAGCGTGCTTTTAAAATTCCCGGATATTCTTTTGTAACAAACTTAATCAATTCATAAGCCAATTCATCAAGATGTACGATTTCATCATTCATAGAACCAATCATCGCCAAATGAAGTCCAACTGTCTGGTCTTCAAACTTAGGCCACAAAATACCCGGAGTATCTAACAGCTCCAAGCCCTTATTCAGTCGAATCCATTGTTTTCCCTTCGTTACACCAGGCTTATTTCCAGTCTTTGTACATGCTTTTCCAGCAAAAGAATTAATAAATGTAGACTTTCCAACATTTGGAATTCCTACAACCATTGCTCTTACCGGTCTGTTAATAATTCCTCTTTTTCTGTCACGCTCTATTTTTTCCTTACATGCCTCCTGCACAACACCATGAATCGCCTTGATTCCTGATCCTGTCTTCGAATTAATCTCAAGTGCATGTATTCCTTGCTTTTCAAAATATTCCATCCAAAGCTTATTCTGTCTGGAATCTGACAAATCTGATTTATTCAACAAGACAATTCTTGCCTTATTCTTACCAAGCTCATCAATATCTGGATTTCTGCTTCCTAATGGAATACGTGCATCCACCACCTCTATTACCAAGTCTATTAACTTGATATCCTCCTGCATCATTCGCTTTGCTTTGGTCATATGACCCGGATACCACTGATATACTGCCATTCTTTTATTTCCTTTCAACAATGTAAATTCTATTCAATCAAGCCCATCGCACTGTCCTTTGCCGCCATGCGGAACCATGCCTTACCAATAATATACTGCTTCTCAATATTTCCTATATTGGCGGAACGGCTGTCTTCACTGTTATTACAATTATCTCCTATCACAAAATATTCATCTTCGCCGAGTGTAATTTCATTCTCTGCAAGTCCCGGTTCTGCAATCTTATCATCAAAATAATCATCTTGAATCTCACCATTTACATACAGAATCCCCTCTTTGATGTAGAGAGTATCACCTGGCACTGCAACAACACGCTTCACGTAATAATGTGCTTTCTCATTTCCATTTGGTTGAAACACAACAACATCTCCTGCCTTTGGAGATGAAATTTTATAAATAATCCGATTTAAGAAAATCTCCTGCCCATTGTAAAGGCATGGTTCCATAGATGAACCTATGACACTGGTCTTCATGCCGACACAATATACCAACACAACAGCCAGAAATGCAGAAACAAAAATCCAGAAAATCCAGCTTGCGATTTCCTTAATCAATACCATATTCAGTTTTTTCTTCTTCTGATAAAATGTAAGTCCTTTTCTTCTTCCCATGCTCTCGATTCTATGTTGCTGCTCCAGCAACTTGCATAATCCATCTTACTAAGTACTATTCGAACAGTAACAATTATACTCCAAATGTGTGTTCAAAGCAAGTATTAGGCACTTGCGACGAAAAAACGGAGCCCTAAAAGGACTCCGTTCAATTGCTCATCATATGAACTATAGCTAAAATAAATTATTTTACTAATTCCTTAACCTTAGCCTTCTTACCAACACGATCTCTTAAGTAGTTAAGTTTAGCTCTTCTAACCTTACCAGCTCTTACAAGCTCAACCTTCTCTACGTTTGGAGAATGCATAGGCCATGTCTTTTCAACACCAACACCATTGGAAATCTTTCTTACTGTGAAAGTTTCTCTGTTGCTGCCACCCTGAATCTTTAATACAGTTCCTTCGAAAACCTGAACTCTTTCACGGTTTCCTTCCTTAATCTTTCCGTATACCTTTACAGTATCACCTACGCTGAACTTGTCTACAGATTCCTTTAACTGTGCCTGTTCGATCTCTTTGATAATTTCGTTCATTGTTTGCCTCCTTAATTCACTCGACGTTCTTAATACATTCTATTCGTACCAGAGGACCATCTCTTTTTTCGCAACATTAATAATTTATCACAAAATCAGCCTGCTTGCAAGTATTTTTTAGATTGATTGTTACTGTCACTCCGTTTCCAGTAATCTTTCATTTACTTGTGCAGGAAGATTATGTTTCCTTCTTCTACGTTTCTCCGGCTTGGGTGGATGCGCCAGCATATATGCTTCATACATTTCCGGTCTGCGTTCTTTCGTTCGCTGAATTGCCTGCTCCAAACGCCACTTTTCTATATTAGCATGATGACCACTCAAAAGTACATCCGGCACCTTTTTATCATGCCATACCTCTGGTCTGGAATACTGTGGATATTCTAATAGTCCATCTGAATGTGACTCTGTCAATGCGGAATCATCGTTATTCAAAACTCCCGGAACCAGTCTTGATATGGTATCTATCATAACCATGGCAGGAAGTTCGCCGCCTGTCAGAACATAATCTCCAATTGAGATATAATCCGTTACGATTTCTTCCAGCACACGCTCATCAATACCTTCATAATGGCCACACAGGAAGATTAAATCTTCTTCCCTGGATAATTCTGCTGCTTTTTTCTGGCTAAATACCTCACCCTGCGGTGTTACATAAATAACCCTTGTTCGCTTCTGCACATCTTCCATTGTTTCTTGTTCAGCAGCTTTCTTACGCTCCTGAATACGCTCTTCTACAGCAAGATAAGAATCATATACCGGCTGAGCCTGCATGAGCATGCCAGCACCGCCACCATACGTATAGTCATCAACTCTTTTGTGCTTATTGACCGTATAATCGCGAATATTCACTGCCTCAATATCAATATACCCATTCTGTGTCGCTCTACCGATAATACTTTCCGACAGTCCCTGCATAATCATATCAGGGAACAATGTTAATACATGAAAATGCATCATAAATAACAGTATCCTTCCCTTAGTCTAACAAGCCATCCAAGATATGAACGACCATCTTTCTCTCTTCCATATCTACTGAAAGAATACATTCCTTAATAGCAG
The DNA here is from genome assembly GCA_964445375.1 of uncultured Roseburia sp. GTDB lineage: Bacteria > Bacillota > Clostridia > Lachnospirales > Lachnospiraceae > COE1. The sequence goes on along the minus strand of CAYUKO010000102.1, from coordinate 5,348 downwards.
GAAGTAGCAATTCTCTTCCATCTGTCATATTGATTACATAGACATCATTCGCACCTGTCTGCATAACATCAGCAAGTGTTCCTATCTGCTTCGCTTCCTCATCAAACACCGCCAGATCAATCAAGTCAGCAATGAAATACTCATTTCTGCGAAGTCTGACCGCATTTTCTCTTGTTACATAAAGCCCTTTGTTCTTATACTTCTCTATATCATTTATATTATCAAAACCCTTGAATTTCAAAATAACAAACTGTTTGAAGAACTTTACGCTTTCAATTTCAAGAGTTATCTTTTCCTTACCTGTATCAAGAATCGTTTCTTTTAGCTTTTTGAAACGTTTTACATCATCTGTTGTAGGAAACACTTTCACTTCTCCACGAATTCCATGCGTCTGTGTAATGATTCCTACCTGTAATAATTCGTCCATCTGACCTCCGATAAAATGAAAAGGGGAGTTGCCTCCCCTAATAATTAAACGATTTCAACATCTACCTTAATATTTTCTTTGGATGATGCTGCCTTGACAACGGAACGGATTGCCTTAGCGATTCTTCCCTGCTTGCCAATAACCTTACCCATATCTGCTGGTGCAACATGAAGTTCCACAGTAATGTTCTTACCGCTTCCCTTTTCTGTTACTACAACCTCATCTGGATTGTCTACTAGAGCTCTTGCAATTACTTCAACTAACTCCTTCATACTCACACCTCCAAGAGAGTTCCATTATCTTATTTCTCGATACCAGCTAACTTAAAGATCTTGGAAACTACTTCTGTTGGCTGAGCACCGTTAGCTAACCACTTCTTAGCTGCTTCTTCGTCAACCTTGAATTCACTTGGATCTGTGTTTGGGTTGTAAGTTCCGATTTCATCGATGCACTTTCCATCTCTAGGAGATCTTGAATCAGCTACGATGATTCTATAGATAGGAGCTTTCTTCTGACCCATTCTTCTTAATCTGATTTTTACTGCCATTGTTCTTTACCTCATATTCTTTCTTAAAATAAAATTTATATTCAAACGCACTTACATGCGCTTGTACACGTTACTAAAACGGGAACTTAAATCTTCCCTTTTTTCCACCGAAGCCGCCCATCATTCCCGGTAACTGCTTCATCATCTTCTGTGACTGTTCGAACTGCTTTATAAAACGATTCACAACTGCAATGTCTACACCTGCGCCCTTTGCAATTCTATGTTTTCTACTCGGATTCAAAAGCTTTGGATCCTTTCTCTCAGCAGGAGTCATGGATAAAACAATTGCTTCCATTCTTGCAAGCTGTTTCTCGTCTATTGCGCCTTCCAAATCGCTTGCTTTAACTCCCATTCCCGGCATCATGCCAAGAATACTGGAAATACCGCCTAACTTCTTCATCTGGTTCATACTTTCCAGATAATCCTCGAAGTCAAACTTGCCCTTTTTTAGACGGGCTGCCATTTCCTTCTCTTTATCAGCATCCATATCCAGATTTGCTTCTGCTACCTTATCAATCAAGGTAAGCACATCACCCATACCAAGGATTCTGTTTGCCATTCTATCAGGGTGGAACTGCTCAATATCTGTCAGTTTCTCACCAGTACTAACGAAAAGAATCGGCTTTCCGGTAACTGCTTTAACAGAAAGCGCAGCACCGCCTCGTGTATCACCATCCATCTTGGAAAGGATAACACCATCAACACCTATCTTTTCGTCAAATTCCTTCGCTACATTAACTGCATCCTGACCTGTCATGGCGTCAACCACTAACAGAGACTGATGAACTTCAATATTCGCCTTAATCTCCTGTAGCTCTGCCATCATATCTTCATCAATATGAAGTCGTCCGGCTGTATCAATGATTACTACATTATTGTTATTCTTAGCCGCATGCTCAAGACCTGCTTTTACAATATCTACAGGTTTATGATTCGTTCCCATAGAGAAGAAATCCACCTGCTGCTTTTCAGCATTTACAGATAACTGATCGATTGCCGCCGGTCTGTAAATATCACAGGCTACAAGCAATGGTTTCTTGCCTTTCAGCTTGAGCTTACCGGCAATCTTGGCTGCTGCTGTTGTCTTACCAGCACCCTGAAGACCACACATCATGATTACGGTTGTTGCTTTACCAGGCTGTAATGCAAGTTCTGTAGTTTCAGAACCCATAAGATTGATCATTTCTTCATTCACAATCTTAATTACCATCTGGCCCGGATTCAAACCATTCATAACGTCAGAGCCAATCGCACGCTCTTCTACTGATTTCACGAACTGCTTAACAACCTTGAAGTTAACATCCGCTTCCAGCAAAGCCATCTTAACTTCCTTCAAAGCTGCCTTAACATCTGCTTCCGTAAGACGTCCCTTACTTCTTAAGTTCTTAAATACATTCTGCAGTTTATCGGTTAAGCTCTCAAATGCCATTCTTTAAAGCTCCTCTATAATCTCATCGGACAATTTTTTAATCTTCTCGTCGTCTGTCAAAGTGTTGATTTCCTGTACCATTTGCTTAATCTTTGCAAATTTCTCTACCAGATGAAGCTTACTCTCATACTCTGCCAAGATCTTATCACAACGTTTCAGAATATCATGTACTCCCTGTCTGCTGATTCCCTGCTCTGTGGCAATCTCGCTCAAGGATAAATCATCAAATACTGCATTCTCATATATTTTCTTCTGGTGCTCTGTTAACAGTTCACCATAGAAATCAAAGAGCATACCCTTCCATTCAAGCTTCTCTATGGATTCCTTTGCAATACTTTCTGTTTTCATGATTACCTCCGGTTGCATACCTCGCAATGCGCCCTGCACATCACGCGACTATACTAGAATACTATAATAGATGAAGGGTGTCAAGTATTTTTTCTTGACACCCTTTAAAATTATTTACCCAAAAACTTCTTCAATACCTTCTGCAATTGGTCAATATCAATCGGCTTGGATAAATATCCCTGAAATCCACGTGCAATATACTCATCAATTACACCCGATACTGCATTCGCAGTCAATACCACCATCGGTGTTTGGCTGTTTATGCAATCCGTTCTTTCCTTCACAAGCTGCACCAGTTCTGTTCCTGACATTCCCGGCATCATATCATCCGTAATAATAATGTCATACTTTTCTGCTTCCATCATTCTCAAAGCCTCTGTACCACTACTTGCACGGCATACTTGCAAATCCATCATCTCTAATATAGAAGAAATAACCTCCAGATTCATCTCATTGTCATCAACCGTAAGAACCTTTTTTCCCGTAAATCTCATGATTGTCATTTCTTCACTATCTAAGTGTGACTCTTGTTGAATTCTTGCGTTATAGTCACCAATTGGCGTGTTACGAACCACCTTCTGTTGTATACTTACCTGAAATACAGAACCTTTTCCATATTCACTCTCTACGGAAATATTGCCATTCATAATCTTTACCAGTCCTGCTGTAATATTCAGTCCAAGTCCCGTTCCCTCTATACTTCTATTCTTCAATTGATCCAATCGTTCAAAATCATGGAAAAGCTTGGGCAATTCCTCTTCTTTGATGCCAATGCCGGAATCTGCCACCTGCATAATCAAACGAATTTCTTTCCCTGCATTTTCCTCGTTCAAATCACTTGTCTCAGAATCCATTTCTATCTCATGCCATATCTTAATCTGAACCCAGCCATTTTCTGTATACTTTGTCGCATTCGTAAGAAGATTGATCAAAATCTGCTTAATTCGAATCTCATCTCCAAACAACCAATCAGGCAATTCACTGTTAATATCAAGTCGAAGTTCTAAACCCTTATTCTGTATTCTGTCACGCATCATACTTACTACATCATGAATCATGCTTGATAAAGAATACTCCATCTCTACAATTTCCATCTTGCCTGTATCAATTTTCGAAAAGTCTAATACATCATTAATCAATCCAAGAAGCGTCTTTCCTGCATTCTGAATATTATAAGAGTACTTCCTTACATTCTCATCTTTGGTTTCTCGCATAATCAACTCATTCATGCCAAGAACCGCATTGAGTGGTGTTCTGATTTCATGAGACATATGAGATAGGAATCTGGTTTTCTGCACATTTGCCATCTCAGCAGCTTCCTTCTCCCGGGCAAGAATACGCATCATAGCTTCATTTTTCTCCTTACTGATTTTTGCCCTGGATCGAACCGTAAATACCAGCATACAGAAGCCAAAAAGAAATAACGCTGAACCAAACAACTTAGCAATACCGGCTGAATCTCCCCGAAGATAAGCAACCAGTCCTATCAAAGTAGCAATACCTATCGCCAGCGACCCTGCTAATACCTCTTTGTCAGGCTTCTTCTTTCCAACAAGCAAACCAACCAGTCCCATGATTACGCCCACTAATATAATTACATATACAAATGCGGAAGATTTCATCAAATCAAAAGCATGAATCACATATTCAATAATACAGCCAATCAGCAGAATGTGATTTATTGCAATCAAAACATCATATCGCTTTGTATTCAGGAAGAATGTTCTCTTAATATAAATCAATAATGGTATCGGCATCAGCATAAATGACATTGTATTCATCCAATAAAGTAATATCGTCTTATGCACCCATAAATCAAGAATTCCACAATCCGTAATCAGATAAATCAGCCCTATTAGCAAGAAACCAATAAGCCACCACAACGATTTATACCCTTCAATCTTCCCTAACATGACCGCTGAGTAATAAACTAATATCGTCATCAGTACAAGCAACAAGGTAAAAATAACAATTGCAACGACAATTCCACACTTGGAAATCACATAGGACTCAATACTATATCGGTTCCCCAATGAAAGATACTGCACAGCATAACTGCCTGTATCATCATGGATAAATTCCATCGTAATCTTATCTCCCGGTTGTAACCCCTTTACAGGAATTTGGTAAAAGATATATACAGAGCTTGCATATTCTCTTCTTTTATCCGAGAAAACCTTTTGTTTCCACAACTCATCATTAACATAGATATTGATTTCCTTCGCCCTCACACGAAAACACAAATATTTATCATCCAGCACTCTACCATCCAAAGTCTTCGTAATCGCTACTGACTCACCATTCTTTTGTAACTTTAAATAGTGATCATCTACTGCTATCGGCTTATCTTCCCGATTTACGTAGCTCCAGCCGTCACCATACCAGATTGTCTCCCGCTCCACATTTTCAAAGTAAGCATTTGTCGGTGCATCACGCCAAATCCATATGGTAAAAAAGGCTACAATCATTACCTGCGTCATAAACAAAACTTTCCCAATAATAAGGATATTCAATTGCTTCAATTTATCATATATTTTATTCCACATTCGCAATCCTCAATTCATATATTCTCAAAAATGTGTATATATAATAAATTT
>CAYUKO010000101.1:0-14368 GCA_964445375.1 uncultured Roseburia sp. | reverse complement strand
ATATATAAATCATATTGTTAAATTTCAAAAGCATCTTTTTGTCATAACACTTTGTTATATATGATGCTATATTTCCCATTGCAAATAATGACAAAAGCGTATATATCCAACAAAGTTCAACAGAGTTGAGTATATTATCCCTTTTATCCATAGGCAGCACTAATCTCTCGTACATAGGTAGTACTGAAAAAATATAAATCATTATCAACATAATTGTATATAATTTTTTTCTTATCCACACTTTCAAAACAATGCCTCCTCTTATTATTTTTGCTTATACATACTACATTTTCTCACGGAATCCGCAGTAAATGCGTATTTATACTGAACAGTTACTTTGTTTCTTTATTTGCGATAAAGTAATATTTATACACATTTAGGTACATCCGGAAACCTTATCACCAATTAGTTTATATTAATGTTATATAACGTCCCACAACGTGACGTCTAGCACTAATTGATATTATATTACTCCCTTCCCTTTCTCAAAAGAATGACACCCCCCATGCCATTTTCATGCCAATCTCATCTCTTTACATCTCTCAAAAACTCATCTACCTTTTTTAGTGCATTTTCTTGAATCCTTTTCAGACTTCTTTCTGACAAAGCATTCTCGAATCCCTTTTCCTTCTCATACTCCGCCATAATCTCATTCCATGTGTATTTCCAGATAATATGTTTCTCAACTATTTCCTGCTCACGCTTACTCAGAATTCCCATACTCGCCTCCGCTATCTCCAAGTCCATCGCTGTCTGGATATAATCTGTCGTAAGCTCCTCTCTTTCTTTCTTCTGTGATTTTAATAATTCTCTTTCTTTTTCTAATATCTGCATCTTGCTTCTCAATTTTGGAAGTGATGATAACATTTCTCTTGCCCCTTGCACGTTTTTTCTCCTTTTTGTATTACATCATTGTAGTACATTATTTTAAAAGTAAAAGGCCAAAAAGCCCTTTACTCACCTTTATCCTAATGTGGACACTTATCTGTTGTTGATGTATAGATACAGCTCCCTGTCACTGTTGCTCCACACTTACTACATTTTTTTGCTTCATAAACTTTCGTTGTACATCCGCCATTTGTATTTACATTATGTTTCGTTGATGTACCTGATACATAACTATGTCGGCAGGTTGCATAGGTACTGGCTTCAGAATTACCATCCTCTATTGGCATAATCGTTCCATCCTCTGCAATAAACAGCCATTCTCCTTCTTCTGCTACCGGCGGAAACCATACATCCAGATAACTGTCATCCTCCCAAAAATAAATCTCCCCCCCTGTTTCCTCTAAGAAAGACACACTTTTTGATTCATAAGCAAATACCGATAGGGAAGACACAAACATTGCTATCCCCATCATCCCTGCCCCCATCATTCTTACAAGCAGATTTACTTTCTTTTTTCCTTTTTTCATTGCTTTTATCCTTTCTTCCATTTCCTTATTTTGTATATTAAACCCCATAACAGGTAATAATCTGTGCTCTTTTTTATCCTCTGCCATGCGAATCACCAATAAACCATATTCCTTTACTTCTTCCTTAGTTTTCCCGGCAAGTACTTTTGCATCACAGCATAACTCAGCTACCACCCCCCATTTATACAGAATGAAATATGCAAACGGGTTATAAAAATGCATGGCTATCATAACAAGTGCCAGCAGCTTAATGAGATTGTCCCATTGTCTGATATGTGTCATCTCATGCTCTATTACATATTCTAATTCCTCCGACTGCCAATCTATATCCGGTATCACAATCATCGGCTTTCTGACTCCTATGGTAAAGGGTGTATCTATATCCTCACATCGTAATATACTAACCTTACCTTTTCTTTCAACAGACTGTCGGTTCTTCATCAAATATTTCTTCATGGTCTGATATTTTCGAAACTGATGATGCAGCAACACCAAGCCAATTATGACGGAACCAACCAGCAACACATAAACATAAGCATCCTCCATATAAATTCCCTGCGGTGAAATCTGAATAATATCTCCTGTCATATCCTCATATAGTGGCTTCTCGACAGGCTTTTGTGGTACCACCTTTTCATACACAGAAGACAGGAAATTCCGATAACCTACTCCGAAGAAATATTGAAATGGAAATACAAAGCATAAGATATTACAAATCAAATATCTTCTCCTCCATGTAACAGGAAAATGTCGTTTTGCAATAGGCTCCATAAAGAAATAGATTACTGCTGCTATTGTCCCAAACAATGACATCGAAAATAATAATGGCATTCCTATTCCTCCTCCAGCATATTCCTTAGCTCTTCTGCCGTTTTTTCATCTATACTCTTTCCGCCGGAAAGCGCTGACAAAAAGGTATACACAGACCCTTGATAAAACTCATTCAAAAAACTTTTTGCCTCTCCCTTTTTATATTCCTCTTTATTTACAGTCGGAACATAACACTTAACTCCCCCTATATTTTCATAAGACACAAGCCCTTTATCTATCAGTCTTTTGATAAAAGTATTCACGGTCTGTTTCTTCCAATTCTTCTGATAAGTACTGTTCAAATGCTCCATAATTTCATTGAAATATTTCCCTTGTTCATTATTCCATAAGTACTCCATAATCTTATTTTCCGAGTCACTCATTTCATACTTTATTTGATTCTTCTTCATGTCTTTACTCCATATCTCGTTGTTTACATAATATAATACTACAAGCTTGTAGTACTGTAAATAAAAACTATTCCTTCTAATCCCTTCTCTTTATTATGATACAGAAAAAGGGCATTGCGCATTGGCGCAACACCCTTAAAATCTCGTTCTCAGATATTCTTATTATTCTGTAACATCTGCATACATGAAGTACCAGTATCCATAAGCAGAATGCCATGAACCGGTAATCTTCTCGCTCTGTAACCAGAAGTCATTGTAGTAAGCAAGAGGAATACATCCCATTTCTTCCATTAAGATATCTTCTGCTGTATGAAGAGCCTGTGAACGCTCTGCTGCATCAAGTGTTGTTCTGGATAATTCCATAGCAGCATCATAGTCAGCACTGCTAAACTTACCATCGTTATTACCATTTGTTGTACAGAATAAATCTAACATATTAGATGCATCGCTGTAGTCTCCAACCCATCCATTACGTGCTGTATCAAATTCACCGTTACGACGCATAGGAGTGAAGCTTGACCATTCAACGATATTAACCTGAAGATCAACTCCAAGTTCTGCCCATGCCTGCTGTAAATACTCTGCAACCACTTTGTGATAAGCAGTATCATTTGTTGTATAAGTGATAGCAGGTAATCCTTCTCCGTTAGGATAACCAGCATCTGCAAGGAGCTGCTTTGCCTCTTCTAAGTTTGCCTCAAAGTTTGTTGTATCAATATATGGCTGACCACCATTTGCATTACTCATGAACTCCGTACCATCTGTATCGATCCAGCCTGGTCCCATGAAGTTGCTTGCTGCAGTGTATGTACCCTGCATTAAAGTACCAGCAACATATTCACGGTCAATAGCAAGACTTAATGCCTTACGAACATCCGCATTGTTAAATGGTTCTCTTTGTAAATTTAAACTAATATAGTAAGTACCAATAATAGGATCTACATAGAAATCAGAGTTTCCTTCAAGACTAGGAATTTCTTCTGTAGGAACATCCTTAATCATCAGAACTTCTCCTGTCTGGTATGCGCTGTAAGCTGCATTGGAATCTTCCATTAAGACAAACTTTAATCTGTCAAGTTTGATTGCATCTGCATTCCAGTAATATGGATTCTTGCTGAATGTAATGTGGGAACCTGGTACCCACTCAGTCATGTAGAATGCACCATTACAAATATATGTTTCAGGAGCTGTAGCCCAAGCATCACCATTTGCTTCTACGGTTGCCTGCTGAACAGGGCTTAAAGTAGCAAATGCTGCAAGACTTCCGAAATAAGAACATGGAGCATCTAATTCAACAACTAATGTTAAATCGTCTGTTGCAGTTACTGCTAAAGCATCTGTGTTTCCACCGATAGCTTCTTCATAACCCTTAACCATACCAAGAACGGTTTCTGCGTAAGGAGCTGCTACTAATGGATCACACACTCTCTTCCAGCTGTAAACGAAATCGTTTGCTGTTAAATCAGAACCATCAGACCACTTTAAGCCTTCTCTTAAGTGGAATGTCCATGTAAGACCATCCTCTGATACTTCATAACTCTCTGCCTGACCCGGCTGAAGATTTCCACTTTCATCAACGATCAATAAACATTCATGAGAGTGTAATAACATATTACCGCCATCTACTGCACTGTTTAATGCAGGGTCAATTGTTTCAGGATCAGGACCAATCTGTACAGCGAGTTCCTTGTCTCCTGTGCTTACTGTTGTAGCAGCATCTGCTGCCTGGTTTGTCTCTGTACCTGCATTATCTGAAGAACCACAAGCTGTCAATCCAACTACCATGCATACTGCAAGTAATAGAGAAAGTACTTTCTTTTTCATATTGTTGCCTCCTATAAGAATTTATAAACATTATATGACATTACTGTCATATAATTGTCTAACATGATTACTGTAAGTAATGATGACAAGCCACATAATGGCCTTTACTTACTTCTCTCCACTCTGGTTCCTTTGCCGCACATTCTTCTGTCGCATATGGACATCTTGTACGGAAACGGCATCCACTTGGTGGGTTCAAAGGACTTGGAACATCGCCCTCTAACACAATACGTTTGCTCTCTCTTGCTATCTTAGGGTCTGCAATTGGAATTGCAGAAATCAAGCTTCTTGTATATGGATGCAGACTATGTGTTACCAATTCATGACTATCTGCAAGCTCAACAAGCTTACCAAGATACATAACACCAATTCTGTTCGAAATATGCTTCACCGCAGAAAGATCATGCGCAATAAACAGATATGTCAGACCAAGCTCTGCCTGCAAGTCCTCAAACATATTGATTACCTGTGCCTGAATGGATACATCCAAAGCCGAAATAGGCTCATCACAAACGATAAATTCCGGATTTACTGCTAACGCTCTTGCAATACCAACTCGCTGTCTTTGTCCGCCTGAGAATTCATGAGGATAACGATTTGCATGCTCTGAGTTGAGTCCTACTCTGCGAAGCATCTCTATGATAATATCATATCTTTCCTTTTTATTTGCTGCCAGTTTATGGATATCAATTGCTTCTCCAACAATATCGCCAATGGTCATACGAGGATCCAGACTTGCATATGGGTCCTGAAATACAATCTGCATCTTCTTACGATATGGAAGCATATCTACTTTAATCTTCTTCTCGCTGTCAAAGATGACCTGATCGTCATAAATAATCTTTCCTGCTGTTGGCTCATACAAACGAAGTAACGTACGTCCTGTTGTTGTCTTACCACAGCCTGACTCACCAACAAGTCCTAAAGTCTCACCTTTATTTACAAAGAAGGATACATCATCCACAGCTTTCACATATTTCTTGTTCTTACCATATCCGCCAGCGGGAAAGTACTGCTTTAAATGTTCAACCTGTATTAATTTCTTATCCAAGGTTTTCTCCTCCTTCCATCTGTGCCTTCTGGTTCATCCAGCACTGTGTATAGTGAACCTCTCCAAAGGTAGATACAGGCGGCATCTCCTTCAAACAAATCTTCATACAGCTACTGCATCTTGGTGCAAAAGGACATCCCTTTGGTGGATTCAAAAGATCAATCGGTGTTCCCTCGATTGGAACAAGTCTTTCATGCTCTTTGGCATCCAGTCTTGGAATACTCTTAAGTAAGCCCTTTGTATATTCATGCTTTGGATGATAGAAAATGTCATCCGTTGTTCCGTATTCTACAATTCTTCCACCATACATAACCGCAATCTTCTCACACATGCTTGCAACAACACCAAGGTCATGTGTAATCATAATAATTGCCATTCCAAGCTTATCCTTTAATTCCATCATAAGCTCAAGAATCTGTGCCTGAATGGTAACATCAAGCGCCGTTGTAGGCTCATCTGCAATCAAAAGCTTTGGTTCACAGGCAAGTGCGATTGCAATCATAACTCGCTGTCTCATACCACCGGACAACTCATGCGGATACTGTTTCAGACGCTTTTCCGGCTCATTGATACCGACTAAAGTCAGCAGCTCTTTTGCTCTTTCATGTGCCTGCTTTTTATTCTTTCCTGTATGAAGCAGGATTACTTCTTCTATCTGGTTTCCAATGGTATATACCGGATTCAAACTTGTCATCGGGTCCTGGAAAATGATAGAAACTTCATTTCCTCTGATTTTTCGAAATTCCTTTTCGGACATATTGTGAATCTCATGACCATTAAACTCGATCGTACCACCTATGAGTTTACCCGGATGAGCAGTAAGTCCCATCAGGCTGTATGCAGTAACTGACTTACCGGAACCACTTTCACCAACAATTCCCAAAACTTCTCCCTGCTTTACATGGATAGACACATCGTTGAGTGCCTTTACCTCTCCTGCCGGTGTAAAGAAGGAAAGTTTTTCATGATTTATATCAACAAGATATTCTGACATAACTGCCTCCTCCTAATTCTTCAACTTCGGGTCAAATGCATCTCGTAAGCCGTCACCTAAAAGGTTAAAGCTAAGAATAATCAAACTGATCAGTAATGCAGGAATGAACAACAGATAAGGATATGTGTTAATTCCGTTAATCGCATCACTGGCAAGACTGCCTAAGGATGGAAGGGGTACTGCTACACCAAGTCCAAGGAAGCTTAAGAAGCTTTCTGTAAAAATAGAAGATGGAATCTGCAAGGTAGTTGTAACAATTAATGTACCGATACAGTTTGTCAACAGATGCTTTTTAATAATTCTTCCACTCTTAGCACCAAGTGCTCTGGCCGCTGTAACATATTCACTTTCCTTAAGCATCAGAATCTGGCTTCGTACCATTCTTGCCATACCAACCCAGTATAATAATGCAAATACAATGAAGATACTGATCAAATTAGTACCAACTGTCTGTACCCAGCCAAAGCCCGGAAGCTGTGTCAGCTTTTCCAACGGAGCTTTCAAAGCAAAAGATAACAATACGATTAATAAAACATCTGGCACGGTATAAATAATATCTACAATTCTCATCATAATAAGGTCAACCCAGCCGCCAAAAAATGCTGCAACGGAACCATAAATAGAACCGATTACAAGGATAATTGCTGTTGCAATCAAACCTACCGTCAGAGAAATTCGGCTTCCCATCATGACACGGATTGCATAGTCACGTCCCATTTTGTCTGTTCCAAGAATATGTGGGAATACATTTTCTCCTGCTTCGATTCTTGCAAGCTCTTCTGCTGAATACTGCATTGGAGCAAGGTTATTGGCACCCTTAATCTGCTCTGAATATGTATACGGATAAAACATCGGTACGATAAAAGAAATAAACATAATCAGAATAATCACTACAAGGCTTACCATTGCTACTTTATTCTTACAAAGTCTTCTTAAACCATCCTTCCAAAAGCTTACGCTTTCTCTCATGACAACGAGGCTTTCTTTTTCCTCCTCGGAAGCCGGCATAAAATCCTCCGGATTGTACTTCATCTGAAAACTAATTGGATTCTCTTTCATTTTCGTCCTCCCTGTTACTTCAACTTAATACGAGGGTCTACCAGCTTATAAACAATATCTACAACCACATTCATGATAACAATAATCGTTGCCAGAAAAATCGTAGTACCCATAATTACGGTATAGTCTCTTGAGTTAATAGAGCCAATGAATTCTCCACCAAGACCCGGAATTGTAAAAATCTTCTCTACAACAAAGCTACCTGTCAAAGTATAGGCAATCATCGGACCTACATAAGTAATAACAGGAAGAATCGCATTACGTAACGCATGCTTAAAGATTCTCTTCTGCTCCGTAACACCTTTTGCCTTTGCTGTTCTCATATAATCCTGCCCAAGTACATCAAGCATGGATGATCTCATCAATCTCATAATATATGCTGTTGGATAAAAAGATAAGGAAAGAACAGGCATAATATAATGCTTCCATGAACTCAATCCATAAGTAGGAAGAATCTTTAAATTAACTCCCAGAAAATACATCAGTACAGTACAAATCACAAAACTGGGTACCGCAATACCACATGTTGAAATAACACTGATTAAATTATCGAGGAACTTTCCTCTATGCATTGCCGCAAAACATCCAAGTGGAACTCCTAAACATAATGAAACAATAATTGCTACACCACCCACTTTGGCGGAAACCGGGAACTTGGTCATAATGATAGACATAACAGAACGGCCTCTCTGCTTCAGACTATCACCAAAATCTCCATGTAATGCATCTGTCATATACGTAATATATTGTTCCCCCAATGGTTTATCCAGTCCATACTTGGCTTCCAATGCAGCCAGCGCCGCAGGGCTGACAGCTTTCTCTGACAGGAACGGTCCACCCGGTACCAGATTCATCAGGAAAAATGTAAGAGTTGCAACTGCCCAGATGGTAACAATCGCAAGACCAACTCTTTTTAAAATATACTTTAGCATAATAACCCTTTCTCCTTCTCTTTTATTATGTTTTTGTATTATCATAAAAAATGTGGCTAGTTAGGCTCATCAAGCAGCACCGGGCATCTTCGACCGATTTCCTGCTTTCTCGTATAACTATCCACGCTATTTATGCATAGTATTCATAATCAAAATCAACAAAATTATGATAATTTTTTTATTTTTATCGTAACTTTTGTCGGTATGCAATCGATTTTAAATGGATTTGTAAAGTGTGTCAAGTACCGCTTTTTAGCATTTTGGGTAGATAATTGTCCGACTATTTATGAATATTCATATTTCTTTAATATCATGCATAATATCGGTTCACATAATCATTATACCGCATATTTTTACATTTTGCATTAAATATTTGAAATTTAACAAATTTTCTTTGTTTAACACGTATTAATACAGAATATTTTATTAATTTAAAATTATGTCATTAGATTTTTGCTTGACAAATATGCAAACATGTATTATTGTATTATTCAAATAGTACACTAATACAGTGACACGCAAACAATTATTTTATATTCTATGAAGTAAGAAAGGATGATATAATGGCATGGGATCTTAGTTCCGACCGCCCTATTTACACGCAGATTCTTGAAAAGATTCAGACAAGAATTATTGCCGGAATATACAAACCGGGCGAGCGACTACCTAGTGTAAGAGAACTTGCTGCAGAGGCAAGTGTAAACCCTAACACAATGCAAAAAGCTTTTACAGAATTAGAAAGAAGCGGTCTGATTCAAACACAGAGAAACAGTGGCCGCACCGTAACGGAGGATATAAGTATGATCAAGCAGATTCAGACACAAGTAGCTTTATCCCAGGTTCAAAGCTTTTTTAATACCATGATGGAGCTTGGGTTCAACAAAGAAGAGATTCTGGCTTTTGTTAAGGAAGCCATGGAGGAGGGAGCAGAATAATGGAACAACCATTACTTCAAACAAATGATTTATGTAAGCAGTATAAGGGCGCTGGCAATTATATGGCTGTTTACCACATGAACTTATCTATTCCACGAGGAAAGATTATTGGATTACTTGGTCCAAATGGCTGCGGCAAAACAACACTCATTAAAATGATCAACGGACTTTTAACACCTTCTTGTGGTTCCGTAACCATTAATGGTTATGCACCGGGAGTTGAAACAAAAAGAGTAATCTCTTATTTACCAGAGCGCACTTATTTACAAAGCAATATGCGAATCCGCGAAATGGTTGATTATTTTCAGGATTTTTATGAAGATTTTTCACCGGAACGAGCTTATAACATGTTCGCTTCCCTTGGCATTGACCCGGAAGCAAGATTAAAGACTTTGTCAAAAGGAACCAAAGAAAAGGTTCAGTTGATTCTTGTCATGAGCAGACAGGCAGACCTCTATATCTTAGACGAACCAATTGCAGGTGTTGACCCGGCTGCAAGAGATTACATCTTAAAGACCATTATTACCAATTATAATGAAAACGCTACGATACTTCTTTCCACACACTTAATCTCAGATATTGAGAACATTCTGGATGAAGTAATCTTTATGAAGAACGGTTCTCTTGTCCTTCATACCAGTGTGGAAGCAATCCGTGAAAAGCTCGGAAAATCCATTGATGCTTATTTCAGGGAGGTGTACGCATGTTAGGAAAATTAATCAAATACGAATGGAAAGGTTTAAGAAAACCTTTATCAATTCTCTATCTGGTATTATTAGGAATTACCATTCTGACCGGAATATTGATTCTTACAATCAATCCGAAATATGATGACGTTGCAGTTGGATTCTCTGTTTTGTTCACCATGCTTAGCGTATTTTTATATTACTTTGGCGTTATAGCCTGTTCCCTTGGAACCATGCTCATTATAGCCATTCGTTTTTATAAAACTTGCTATACCGATGAAGGATATTTAACACATACACTTCCTGTTTCCACGAAACAGCTTGTGGCAGCAAAGACCATTACCGCTGTACTTTGCCATCTTCTTTCGCTGGTGCTCATCATTATTACCGCTGCATTACTAGTAGGTGTTTTCATTACACACATGATGAACCTCGGTGAGATTCAGGTATCCGATCTTTCATCCATTGCCTGGGGCGAACTCAATGCCGAATTCAAAGAAGAAATGGGCATCAGTTTCTTAGGGTACTTCGGATTTTTAGGCGTTTACAGTCTGATTGGTGCAGTTTGTGGAATTATTTCCGTTCTCGGCTGCGTAAGCCTTGGCCAGCTTTATACAAAACATCGTATTCTGGGTGCTATCATAGCTTATTTCGCACTGACTACGATTCAACAGACTGTAAGTTATATTGCTTTGATTCCAATGTATGGACAGATGTTTGAAGCCGAATACACAGGCAAAACAATAACGATGTCCTCTCTTTTAGGACCATCCTTCCTGATTATTCTTGGATTGTCCATTGTTATTGCAATTGTTATGTATTTTGTTAATATTCACATGATGACAAAACGTTTGAATCTGGAATAGAATCATTTTATGTTTTTTGCATCCTGATATGATATACTTATATGGTGCTGTATTTTTTATAATATAGCACCATATATTTTTATATACGAAAGGAAAAAAACATGGGAATTTTTGATATCAATCACAAAAACAAATGCCCCCTTTGCGGAAAAGGCATGGACTATATCTATGGAGACATGGTATGTAGCGAATGTGGCTATCATGCCTCTTACAGCGCTTCTTCAAGCAACGCACAAAACAGCTCATCTACCGTAGCAGGCACTACCAACAGTACTGCCTCACCTTCGCCAAAACAGACAGCTGCATCTACACCTAAGATTACTTATACATATACAGACAGCAGCACCGCTTCTCCTTCATCAAATAGCAAAAAGAAGTCATTTTCCAAAGTTTTTCTTATTATCATAATCGTTTTTGTCGTAATAAATGTTGCCAGTTCTCTTTTATTGGCTTTCATCCAAAACCATGCAAACTCATCAGAAGAATCTGCGGAATCCTTCGGCTCATCTACAGAGGTTGAATCACCAGTTCTTCCAGACTCAGATACCAAAGAAGTAACCTCGTCTTCAACCAAAAACCTAAGTGATAATGCTTCCGGTATTGTAGAAGCAGTGGGTCTTATCTTCGGCAAAGACGCTTCCGAAGTAACCAGTGAAGAACTTGCATCCATTGGCTACCTTGATCTTCACTATTATAACGATAATTACAAAGCCGTTGGTTACGGTATTGTTACGGATGATGATATTATCACAGGCCGCGTTTATCCAAGCGATTCTAACTTTTATAGTATTGACTTTTCCATCTTCCCGAATCTGGATACTCTCTATATGGAATATGGAAGCATCGGATCTCTGGAAGGACTCGACCAGCTGTATTCACTAGGTACTGATTTAACTCCATCTGAGCTTGCAGAATTTATAGATCCCGCACAGCTTGAAATATTGACATTAACAGACTTATTCTTCGCAAGTACTTTATCAGATATCGAAAACTATACCAACCTTTCCAAGCTTACTCTGGACGCAGATTATGTGGAAACCCTGGACCCGCTTACCAGCCTTACTAACTTAAGGACTTTACAGATTTATGACGGTAACAGCATCAGCAGCTTCCAGTCATTATATGACATGCCACAGTTAGAATCCTTATATTTGGATTGTTCCAGCCTTTCTGACATTGGCTTTGTTTCTAACATGCCGAATTTAAAGACTCTTATCATTTGGGATAGTAAACTTGAAAAAATTGATGCACTGAAAGATTGCTGTGATTCCCTGACCTGTCTTGATCTAAGCTATAACTACGAACTGATGGATTATCAGGTGGTATCACAGCTCACTCAGCTTGAGGATCTTTCCTTATGTGTAAGCTATTCCTTTGACAATCCGATAGCACTTCCACAGCTTGGTAATATGCCAAACCTTACCAGTCTTTTACTTGGTAACTTTGACGATTTATCCGAACTTGCAAATGCTCCCGGCTTACAGTCATTGTCCATTTATGATACTTATGCACATGACTTTTCCGCTTTGTCATCCTTAAAGAATCTTACCAGCTTAGAGCTTTATAATATGTCTTTGGAACCATCGGTGTTCGAACCAATTATGGAACTTACAAACCTTGAATATATTGCATTAGATGAAAGTTATATCTGGGGAAATGTGGAAGGATTACTGAAACTTCCTAACCTGAAGGAATTCTATATGTCAGGATGTACTACCGGCTTTGATGTTACCAATCTGGAACCAAATACAAGCCTTGAGATTCTTGATATCAGTAACTCGGAACTTCGCGCACTCAAAGATGGAAAATGGGACTACAATGATAACTCCAATGTTCTTTCCCTTTCTGAACATACGGACATTTTCAAAAATTATCAGAGCTTGCGCGAATTATATGTTGCAGATCAAAACCTTAACAGCGTACAATTCGCCGCATCTTTACCTTATTTGGAAATACTTGATATCACAGATAATAATGTAACCAATCTTACTCCACTGGCAATCCTGCCAAATCTGGAATACATTCTGTGTTATAATAATCCAATTACAAACGACGGCGGTCTTGGAAATAAGGTAAGCATGGAATAGTTTTTACACAAAAAGAGCAGACTTTTTATAAGCCTGCTCTTTCTATTTGTCTCATATTTTCTAATCGTTCATGAAGTGATTCCATTCTTTGTAACGCTTCTGTTGATGTCAGTTCCCTTCCGGACGCAAAATAGCGAACCTTTCCTTCCTGCTCTTCCAATTGTTCTCTCTGCATTAAGATTCTCTTAAGCTGATTGATGGTTCCGGTACTACCGTCTATCATCTGTACACCTGCTGGCAGAAGCTTCGCAAAACTATCTTTAAAATAATTAAAATGCGTACAGCCAAGTACAAGCTCACTGTATTCTTCTAATCGATAAGGCGCAAGCATCTCTTTTAAATAATCATGTACCTCTTTTGAAGCAAATTCACCCCGTTCTGCAAAAGAAACAAGCTTAGGTAACGCAAGTAAATCTACAAGATGAGCATCATCCACCTTTTCTACCAGATTCTTAAGCTTTTCCTCTTGAATCGTAAGTGGTGTAGCAACTACCATAACCCTTTTTCCCTGACTCTTCTCCACTGCCGGTTTCACCGCAGGTTCAATACCAATAATCGGAATGTCATACTTACTGCGCATAATCTCTGCTGCTACCGAAGTTGCTGTATTGCAGGCAATCACAACCGCCTTGCAATCCTGGGCTATCATAAACTGCATGACCTCATCCACATAACCAATAACCTGCTCCTTCGTCTTAGTTCCATAAGGGACATGGTCTGTATCTGCATAAAATATATAATTCTCATGAGGCAGTGTGACAATCGCCTGATGCAGGAGAGTCATTCCGCCGATGCCTGAATCAAATATACCGATGTTCATATAAAGGGTCCTTTCTGCTTTAACTGGTGCAGGTTCATAAGCAAAGCTTATTCACTGTCGCGACATTCGCCATATGAAAACGCAAGCGTTTCCATATGCGCTTCCTCATAGCCGTATACGCGAATAAATTCTCGTATCCGTCTATTGATGAAGCTTTCTACGAATGTCTTGAGGTTTTCGCATAACTCATTGTTTTACATATCAAGTAGGCTTCAGCCTACTTGCGCACTGGCTGTCCTCAGCCGTAAGGCTGAATTCTCCGCTGGACAGCCATGTGCATAAAAAGAGACCCGCAAATCTATGTATCCATAAACCTGCGGGCGTTATTGAGAGAGCGAATAGCGAGTTATTACCCGCTGCGACATAACCTAAATTATTGTGCAAACTCTGACATATGTTCAATTGTCTTTTATAAAACAATTTCTTTTTGAGAGCGATAGACGGGGCTCGAACCCGCGGTCTCGACCTTGGCAAGGTCG
>CAYUKO010000100.1:0-14725 GCA_964445375.1 uncultured Roseburia sp. | reverse complement strand
GCTGTTAATGGCTGTTGAAAGGTTTTCAAGGAATTCCTCCCGGACCTGTTTCTATTATTCTATGAAAAGAACTCCCTTTCTGTGCCTTTCCACTTTTTATTATTCTTCTACATCATCGATAAGAAAATCTGCTAAAATCACATTACTCACATCAATTCCTTTATCTGTAAGACTAAGATTATCCCCTTTTTGCTGCAAATACCCTTCCTTTATCCACTTGTCAATAACCACTCCATAGACCTCCTGCATGGTTTTTCCAAACTTCTGATAAAATCCATACGCAGAAACGCCCTGCATCATACGCAGCCCAAGAAACATATACTCTTCCATACATTCCTGCCTGGAAAGGCTTTGCATATTTTCTTTTCTCTGTGTATCCGATGCAAGATAGGTTGGCATATCCGTAGTATTGTTCCAACGCCTGTCTGCCACCATAGAAGACGCTCCAAGGCCGAAGCCTACATATGCCTTCCTCGTCCAGTAAATCGTGTTATGACGGCTCTCAAAGCCTTTCAGGGCATAATTAGATATCTCATATCGTTCATAGCCATGCACACGCAAAAGTTCCTTGGTACGCTGATACATAAGTCTGTCATCTTCTTCTGTTGGAATCTTCGGATATTGTTCGAGCCTGTCATACAGCACCGTTCCTTCCTCTATGATTAGACTATATGCAGAGATATGCTCCGGTTTTAAAGCCAGTACTTTCTGCAACGTATCCTCCCATGTTTCACAGCTTTGTCCGGGCAGTGCAGACATCAGGTCAATATTAATATTCGTAAAGCCCGCTGCTCTTGCCATTTCATAGGTTTGAAGAAAATCTTCCCATGTATGAATTCGTCCTAAAAGCTTTAATTCCTCATTCTGTGCTGATTGTAAGCCAATGCTAAGGCGGTTCACTCCTGCTGCCCGAAGCCCTTGCAGCTTCTCTAAAGTTGCCGTTCCCGGATTCATTTCTATGGTAATCTCTGCCTTGTCACTTATCTGATAATTATTTTTTAAAATGGTAAGGCATTCTGCAATTTCTTCCGCTTCCAGAATGGATGGTGTTCCTCCTCCAAAGAACACAGTCTCTATAATATAGTCTGTATAATTCCTTGCTTCCTGTTCTATTTCCTTTTTGAGTGCTTCCAAATATGTTCTTTGCTTTTCCTTCGTTGCAGGTGCTGAAAGGAAATCACAATAAACACATTTTTGCACACAAAAAGGGATGTGGATATACACACCAAGTGCCTGCATACACATCCCTCCTCATTCTATCTTTTTCTATCTTTCTGTGTTTGCGAATTTGTGCCCCTGCACAAATTTGCGATAAAACAAGCCTTAAGCCTTGCTTGTTTTATTTTCCATCATCCAGCTTTAAGACAGCCATAAATGCCTTCTGTGGAATCTCGACATTACCAATCTGTCTCATACGCTTCTTACCTTCCTTCTGCTTCTCAAGCAGCTTCTTCTTACGTGTGATATCACCACCGTAACACTTGGCAAGAACGTCTTTTCTCATTGCCTTAACAGTTTCTCTGGCAATGACCTTACCACCTACTGCTGCCTGAATCGGAATCTCGAATAAATGTCTTGGAATCTCATCCTTTAACTTCTCGCACATCTTTCTTCCACGCTCATAAGCAGAATCCTTGTGTACGATAAAGGAAAGTGCATCCACCTCTTCCTTATTAATAAGAATATCAAGCTTCACAAGTTCAGACTGTTCATAACCCTTAATATCATAATCAAAAGAAGCATAACCTCTGGAACGTGACTTCAACGCATCAAAGAAATCATAAATAATTTCATTTAACGGCAGCTCATATCTTAAAATAGCTCTTGTTTCTTCTACATATTCCATGCCAAGATAGCGTCCTCTACGCTCCTGACATAACTCCATAATAGAACCGATAAACTCGGTTGTTACCATGATTTCTGCCGTCACAATCGGCTCTTCCATGTAATCAATCTCTGAAGGGTCTGGAAGGTTGGAAGGATTGGTCAATTCTATTACTTCACCATCTGTTTTGTACACCTTATAAACAACACCCGGTGCTGTGGTAACAAGATCAAGATTATATTCTCTTTCCAGTCTCTCCTGAATAATCTCCAAATGAAGCAGTCCAAGGAAACCACAACGGAATCCAAAGCCCAATGCAATCGATGTTTCCGGCTCATAATGCAGTGAGGCATCATTTAACTGTAACTTTTCCAATGCATCTCG
Organism: uncultured Roseburia sp.; assembly: GCA_964445375.1. Classification (GTDB taxonomy): domain Bacteria; phylum Bacillota; class Clostridia; order Lachnospirales; family Lachnospiraceae; genus COE1. The sequence continues at coordinate 12,516 of CAYUKO010000100.1, read as the reverse complement.
TAAATCTCCGTACTTTGCACCATCCGCAGGATATAATCCACAAAATACCATGGATTGAACCTTTTTATAACCCGGCAACGGCTCAGCACATGGTCTGTCTGCATCTGTTACGGTATCGCCGACCTGTGTATCCTTTACATTCTTAATGGAAGCCGTAATATAGCCTACCATACCTGCTGTAAGCTCATCACATGGAATAAACTGTCCTGCGCCAAAGTAACCTACTTCCACAACATCTGCCGAAGCACCTGTTGCCATCATTTTAATCCTGGTTCCCTTAGCAACCTTTCCTTCCATAACACGACAGAAAATAATAACGCCTTTATAGGAATCGTATACAGAGTCAAAAATCAATGCCTGTAAAGGATTCTCGTCACTTCCGCCCGGAGCCGGAATCTTATGAACAATTGCCTCAAGCACTTCTTCAATGCCTATGCCATTTTTCGCAGAAATAAGCGGTGCATCCTGTGCTTCAATGCCAATCACATCTTCGATTTCATTCTTCACCCAGTCAGGTCTTGCACTTGGCAGATCAATCTTATTAATAACCGGAAATACATCCAAATCATGATCTAATGCCAGATACACATTGGCAAGTGTCTGTGCTTCGATACCCTGTGCTGCATCCACGACAAGAATCGCTCCATCACAGGCGGCAAGTGCTCTGCTGACCTCATAATTGAAGTCTACATGTCCCGGTGTGTCAATGAGATTAAAAATATATTCTTCACCATCCTCGGCCTTATATACTGTACGTACGGTCTGCGCCTTAATGGTAATACCTCTTTCTCTTTCCAAATCCATATTGTCAAGAACCTGATCCTGCATTTCTCTGCTGGTCAAAAGTCCTGTTTTCTCAATAATTCTATCCGCCAAGGTAGATTTACCATGGTCAATATGTGCAACGATACAGAAATTTCTGATTTTACTCTGGTCAATGTGCGCCATAGGTTTCCTCCAAATTTATCATATTCCGTATGATTATAGCACAGAAGTTTTATTATTGTCCATGCTTGTTCTCGCCTTTTAAAACCATTGATATGATATGTGCCATAGGTTTACATGCATTCATTGCCTCTTCCACCGTATTGGTCTGTGCCCCCAGCTCTATCAAAAGACTTTTGGGTCTGTATTGCAGGTTGTATCGATATCCTTTCAGATATGTTTTTCTAGTCAATCCCGGATAGTACTCGTCTGCCGTAAGCTTCATCTGAAAAGCAAAAGACAGGTTCTCCTGAATATAAGGATTTTGCAGGCTTGTCAGTTCTCCGCGCGCTCTTGTATAGCTTAATCCATTAAAAAACATAAACTGTGCCATATCCATTCCCTGTATATTGGTTACCAGCTTATTCCCTTCTGCAACCGCATCTCTATGTAAATCAATGATCACTTCAATCGACGGATTCTGTGCCAGCACTTCTTCCAATCCAACAGCTGCCTTAGCATAGGCATCATCACGGCTTTCCACATCATACATTCCCAAGTGATGAATAACGTTAAATCCATACTCTTCCCGTAATATCGCACACAGATATTCCCCAACTCCCATAATGGTCGTCGATGCATCCTGCGAATTCGAATCTATATAACCCTCCTGTGAATGTGTATGATAGATTAGAATCTGCGGCGCTTGGGCTCCCTGCTTTAAGGTTGCATCGTACCCTATCAAAGTGTTATAGGAAATCTGTTCCGGCTTTATCATGGTCGTTGCATCTTCTGTATAAAAGGTCTTTTTTATAAACAAACTGTCCTGAAGCTGCTCTGGAAGATACATTGCCTTTTTCTCTTCCTGCGGCACAAATCCATTGGCAACTGCTGTATTTTGGGGTTGTTCTTCCTCGGTTTTTACCACCGTTTCCTGTGTGTTTTGTGGCTGAATCTTCATCGTTTCTTCCACTTTCTGATTCTCCTCCAACACCGCTTGCGCCAGTTCCTGTTCCTCCATTGCATCTGCATTGACATTGACATATTGCTCCTTTTTCACATCTTCAAAATCTACCACTTCCACAAAGCTTGTATCTTTTGCACTTTCCTGCCCGAAACAGTGAAATGGAACACTGTCTGCTATGCCATGCAGCATTTTTTCCACTAGTGTTCCTTCCTCCTTTTCTTCATTCCCATACAGTAAAAGAGGATGATAAAGTTTTGTCGTTTGCTCCGACATCACTTGATATATGCCCTTTCTGACTGATGTTTTATCTTCTTTTATATCATCCGTCGCCTGCAGAACAAGCGGTCCGAAAAGGAGGAAAAACGAAAGTCCAATCACAGCTCGTTTCTTCTCCTTTATGTCCCATTTTTTCACACTATCGCTCCTTATCCTGTTCCATATCCAGCGCTATATTGATTGCCTCGGATAAGGTAAAACTTAACCGTTTTGTTGTCTCATCAATATTCTTTGCTGTTACATACATGTTATGAAGCTGTGTGTCCGCACTATTCCTAAAATAGTCCAAAGATTCCTTTCCACCGTCAAATTCTGTTGCAAGCTTCTCCAAAGCATCATTTACAATCGTGCCCGCATCTACTACCATCGGAATTCCGATTGCAATGACTGGCACTCCTAAAGATTCCTTCGTTAGTGCATTTCGGTGATTGCCAACACCAGACCCCGGATGAATCCCGGTATCTGTAATCTGTACGGTTCGGTTCAGTCTCTTGGTACTCCTTGCTGCCAATGCATCAATGACAATCACAATGTCCGGTTTCGTCTGATAAATTACGCCTTTTACGATTTCTGCCGTTTCCATCCCTGTTTTGGCCATAACCCCCGGCACCAGACTACTGATTCGATGCATTTTCTCTGCATGATATGCCTGCTTTCCATATTCATTGATTATATGCCTTGTGATAAAAAGATTATCAACGGTTCCAGGTCCTAATGCGTCTGCTGTAACATCACGGTTGCCAAGTCCAACTACAAGAATCGACTTTTCTTCTTCTATTCCCGGAAGCACGCTTCGAAGCTCTTTGGCCAGTTCTTCGGAAATACTTCTATGATAATCCTCATCATATTCCTGCAATGCAGGCGCTTCAAAAGTAATATACGTCCCTACCGGCTTTCCCATATTCTTTGCCGCATTCTTACTGGATATTATGACTCTTGTTACATGCACATCCTCCATGCAGTCATATTCCTCAAGAACAACACCACGTATCTCTCCTTCTGCCTGCTTACGCATGCTTTCTGTTGCCTCTAAGGCAAGGTCAGTTCTAATCTGTATCTGCTGCATAATCCTCTACCTTCTATCTCTCCACCTGTTTTTACAACTACTCTTAACGTTGTTTTTTATAATTATTTCCGACATTTTTTGAAATATGTATTGACAGAAAAGGTTCCATAAATTACAATATCTAAGTGTGTTTACATTAGAACGTCCGTGTCCGGATTTAATGAAACATTTTCATTTGTAATAATGACAATACTGGTAAATGGGAGGTGTTAAGCATGGCAAACATCAAATCTGCAAAGAAGAGAATTTTAGTTAACAGAACAAAGGCTGATAGAAATAAAGCTATTAAGTCTGGTGTGAAGACTGCTATTAAGAAAGTCTACACAGCAATCGAAGCTAACGATAAGGAAGCTGCAGCTGCTGCTTTATTAAACGCTACTAGCGTAATCGATAAGGCTACATCTAAGGGCGTATACCATAAGAATTATGCTTCTAGAAAAGTTTCTCGTTTATCCAAAGCTGTTAACCAGATGGCATAGTCTTGAATATATAGAGTACTCAAAAACAACCCATACCGTCATGTGGGTTGTTTTTTTGTTACTCCGTGTACTTTACCATTTCATATCTTTCATTCATCCAGTCAATCGCCTGTGTCATTCCTTCTTCACTAAAGGGAAACAGTTCCGAAATCTTCTTCTCATCCGGTGTCGCTTCAAATCCAAACGGCTCCGGCCAGATGTATACTTTCAGCTTCTTCTCTTCGTCTACAGTCTCTTGGTGAAGCATATAACGAATTCCTTGATAGCTGCCTGTATAATCTTCTTTCTTTACAAAATTCAAAGACAAAAAATCTCCTCTAGTCAGCATAACATATCATCCTCTCTCTTTGAAAACATCGTAGATTTTATAAGTGCCCCGGCATTTATCCGGGGCAGCTTTTTATACACCTGTCTGAGTTAATACTTCCATTAAGGAACCTGTTTCAGAGACATATTTATATGCCGGTGTTTCTTCCTTTTTAAAGATTGGATATCTGTTAATGTAAAAGCCGTCAATTCCAGCAGCCTTTGCACCTGCCATATCGGATTTCAACTCGTTTCCAATCATGACGGATTCTTCTTTCTTGAGTCCATAACGATCACACAAAATATCATAGAAATCCGGATCTGGTTTCATACATCCCTCATCCGAAGAAATAAGAATTCCATCAAAATAAGGTACTAACCCTGTCTGTTCCAATTCCTGCCAGGTAAAGCTTCTCTGTGCATTGGACAACAGATATATCTTCTTTCCTGCTTTCTTCAAGCCTTCCAGGCACGCAAGCGTATCCGGGAATAAACTTAGATAAATCAACGAAATCTTTCTAAAGTTCTCGCAAAGATATAACACTTCCTCATCCGATAATACATATCCTTTGCCTGCAAAAACTTCACGGAATACATCTTCTATCTGAATCTCCGGTTTCGTATGGCTGCTTGGCTGATTTCTATGCCATTTTTCTATCTTCACATACCATTCATGGAAAATCTTCCAATCAAAATGATAACCTTGCTTACGAAGCCACTTTACATACTTCTTAAAAAAATTCTTACTGTATTCATCCGTGTGAATATCAATTAAAGTTCCATATAAATCAAAAATATAATTCTGATACATAATTATTTCTCCTTTTGCCCTTTTATACCAAAACCACTTTCAAAATCAGGTATAAAGCTTTCTTTTGCCGTTTCCCCTTCCTGGATAAAAGCATTCTCAATTCCTAAGGAAATGGCATAATCGATTACTTTTTCATATTCTCTTGCTGTAATTCTTCGATTAATCTCCGGGAAATTCTTCATCTGTGGCAATGGCGTATACTGGTTCATAATGCTGATATAAATGTCATCACCATAAGTTTTATAAAGCCGTTCTATTATTTTTCGGGAATCCTTTGTATGTCCCGGTAGAATCATATGTCTGACAATGACACCACGTTTCATCAGATTTCCTTCAAACATTGGCTTTCCAACTTGTCGCACCATTTCTTCAATGGCATCACTTGCCACTTTAAAGTAATCCGGTGCATTGGAATACTTCGCCGCAAGCTCGCTGTCATAATATTTGCAATCCGGCAGATAAATATCTACAAGATCTTCTAATGCCTGTATTGTTTCTACTTTTTCATAGCTTCCCGTATTATAGACAATCGGAATATGAAGCCCTTTCTCCTTGGCACTCTTAAGTGCCTCCACAATTTGCGGCACATAATGCGTCGGTGTTACAAGATTGATGTTATGCGCTCCTTTTTCCTGCAGCTCTATAAAAATCTCTGACAGCCTTTCTATGGAAATTCTTTCTCCTGTACTTCCAATCGCAATCGTACGATTCTGACAATACACGCATTTTAGTGGACATCCTGTAAAGAAGACAGTTCCGGAACCATTGGTACCACTAATGCATGGCTCTTCCCACATATGAAGAGACGCCCTTGCAACCTTAACCTCCGCAGACATCCCACAATACCCAGTCTGCCCCGCGGCACGATTGCTTCCACAGCTTCGTGGGCACAACTTACACTGCTCTAAAGGATTCATTCCAACGCCTCCTTAATTACCAAGTAGCCATTTATTCAGGCAACGATATACTTCATCCGGTTCAATTGGCTTTGATATATGTCCATTCATACCACAACGATAAGAATTCTCCACATCACTTTCCAAAGCATTGGCCGTCATGGCAATAATCGGAATTCGTTTGCTATCTTCACGATCAAGGCTACGTATTGTCGCAGTTGCTTCGTCACCCTTCATAACAGGCATTCGGATATCCATAAAAATCAAATCATATGTTCCATCTTCGGACTCCTTGAACTTTTCAACAGCATCCTTTCCATTTCTTGCTTCATCGATAATCAGTTCCGTATCCTCAAGGAAGCCTTTGACAATCTCCATATTAATGCGCTTGTCTTCTACAATAAGAATATGCTTACCTGGATACTTATGCTGTACCGTAGAGAAGTCTTTTTCATAAACTGCTTCTACTTCATTACAGCTCTTTAATGGAATCATAACGGTTACCTTTGTTCCCACATTTACCATACTATCAATGGTAATCTTTCCATTCATAACTTCTACGAAATTCTTTACGATTGCCATTCCAAGTCCTGTACCTTCAATCTTCGCAGAAAGAGCTGTTTCCTCTCGTTCAAATGGTTCAAATACTTTCTTTAGGAACGCTTCACTCATACCAATACCATCATCCGTAATCACAAAGCGCATATTACAATTACCTTCCGAATCCCAATTATCCTCAATAACATCCAGTGAAATCTTTCCAAAAGACTGCGTGTACTTCACTGCATTGGATACAAGATTCGTCAAAATCTGTTTTACTCGCAACTCATCCATAACAAGCATCTTATGCATTACCTTATCGTAACGAATGGTAAACTCTTGCTGATTTACTTCACACTTGTTTCGGAAGAAAAGTTCAATATCATTAATCAGTTTTTCCAGATTAGCCGGTTTCTCATGTAATTCAATGATACCACTTTCAATCTTATTCATATCAAGAACATCATTTATCAAAGCAAGCATACTTTCTGATGATGATAAAATCGTATTCAGACATTTATTCATCTGCGCTTCATCATTGATATGCTTTTTCGCAAGATATGTCATACCAAGAATCGCATTCATTGGTGTTCTTAAGTCATGGGACATATTTGACAGAAAACGACTCTTTGCATCATTCGCACTTTCTGCCTGTTTTAACGCTTTCTCCAAGTCCTTGCTCTTTTCTGCAAGAAGTTTTGCCATCTCAAGTTCTTTTGCCTTTGCTTCCAATTCCTTCTGCAGCTGTTCTGCCTGCCAAATCTCATGCATCTTGGATTCGTCTATGTTCTTTACCAGAATTGCCATACGTGTACCCGAAGGCACCTCTACCCTTGTAATATACTCATGATAATAATGATACTGTCCTTCCCTGTCTCTCATACGGAATTCACACTCTGCACGTTCATCCCGCTCAAATCGTTCATCCGACAATTCTCTTTGGTATTTTTCCCTGTCTTCTTCATGAATAACAGCCATCATTTCCTGCACAAGAGCTTCATAGCTTCCTTTTTTCTTGAAATGATTCAATTGTTCAACGCAATGAATACACTCATATTTATTCGCTTCAATATCACGAAAAACAACAAGACAATAAATATTGTTCATCGCTTCGGAAGCCAATACTTCGTTGGTACGAATCTGCATTTCTTCCGAATAATCTCGCAACGCAAAAATCATTTTTTCATTTCCCAAACCATACTCAGGTACAGGGAAACATTGCAAATTCTTCCATTTTTCATCATAAGACTTATAAATAAATTCTATTTTCTTCGCACCGCTGGCAAATCGATTTTTAATATCCTGCATATTCATTAACTGTTTGAACATGCCTCTATAAGGTGGTGTCGTCCATGATACAATTGCCAGTTGCATCAGTTGTGAGAAATCACCTGTCAGATTCTTAATATAGTTACCATAACGCTCTGCGGAACGAATAATTTCATAAGACCCCTGATTCAAATCAACCACATATACTTCAAAGAAATCTCTACTGAAATACATCAGCATTTCATCTCTCTGGCGCTGCTCCTTTTGCTGCTGAATCACTTCTCCCGCATTCTTAAAGGAATATACAACAACCGGATTCGCCTCTGTATATTCCCTTGATTTGGTAAAATCAAGCATCAGCCACTTATCTTCCATATTCTTATATACACAGGATACTACCTGTTGTCCGCTTCCAAGCTTACTCAAAAGATTCCCCGGCTGTACAGTACGGATAAAATTCTCCTGATATGCCGCACTTACATTTTGATTCATGTACTCTTCCATCAAATCAATAAAAGTCTGCTTACTCTCAATATTCTTGACTTCTCCATCAACTCTTTTTATCTTTACTACCTTACAGTTATTCAAATTAACCAGACCAAAATTAATATATTCTTCTGCCACAGCAGATGTAATGATTTCATTCATGTTTCGTAATGCATAAACCTTGCGATTCTGCAACAACAGAAGAAGCAAACAAGCCAGTACCAATGCAATACAGATTCCCTGCGCCAAAACCGCTGTTCCTGATATTTCTTTCGTCTGAGCCGCAATCTCAAAAAGCTTGTCTTGTGTTTTATTTGCAAAATCATCCATTTTCTGGAACATCCGAGAAGAATATTTTTGATAGTTCTCATCCACGATATACTGCATCACCGGTTGTGTCTCTTCCAGATTATATTCTTTCAAGGAATACTCTTCCACATAACGTATATAACGCTGGATTCCTTCATCCTCATAGTCTTCTGCCCTTACTTCATATTCCTGAAACGCCAGTTTCATTGCAAAAACTTCTAAAGTTTCCAGTTCTTTGCAAATCTCGCGAACCTCCTGTATAACCTTTCTTCCATCCTCATTTAAATTATACTGCTCCAGCTGCTCTAGACATTGCTCTCTTCCCTGCTCTCCCAATACAATATCCCAATATTCCTTGAAATAAGAAACATCATTCGTCAGAACATAATTACGTGCAAGATAAGTCAAAGTATCTGACACTCCCTTCATATCCTGTTCCAACTGCAATATCTCCGTCTGTGTCTTACTGGCTTGTTCATTCTCTGCTATCACCCTTGTATAATGCTTCCAATTATACGTAAGTACTGTGATAACCAACAGCATGAAAATCAATACACTTACAATATTTATCTTGAACTTCTTTATCTTCTGCATATCCCCGCTGATTACTCCCTCTTTTATTCGACTACAAGTTACATTATGTCAATAGTAGCACACAAAAAGCCAAGAAGAAAGTATTTTTCGGTTCTTAAAAATTTTCAGATAATTCTATGATTTTCTTTTATTATCATGTAAAATAATATATATACTGTTATTTAAACTCATAGGGGAGGAAATATGTGGAGGTTTTTTATTATGAATTATACATTTCGTGATCCGGATAAACTTACCATGACTTACACCGGTCTTCTACCCGGCAAGAAAGGGAAAGTCATTCACGTTTCTTTTGAACGAAAAACAGAGAACGGAACCGATTATGCAGAACTGGTATTACCAAGCAGAAAAGTACTAAACTCCAAAGGCTTTGATGAAGGTGAACTTGCACAGCTGCAGCTTTATCTCAAAGGGCAGGAAAAAAATATTATCAAAAGTGCGAAACAAATCAATCATGATATCATCTATAAGCTTTAAAAAAAGCGTTGCTCGCAGCAACGCTCCAAAGAATTTGCTTTGCAAATTCTTTACTAACATACACTACGTTACAGCAATTTCCTAACACATAAAAACGCCCATTCTCTTGCAAGAATGGGCGTTTTTCATACGCGCTTACATAATATATTGATTATTTATAGTTAACAATCTTACCAAACTCAGCCTTAAGAGATGCTCCACCTACAAGACCACCATCGATATCTGGCTGTGCAAATAATTCTGCTGCATTTCCAGCATTTACAGATCCGCCGTACTGAATACGAACTTCTTCTGCTGTAGCTGCATCATAGATTTCTGCGATGCAGTCACGGATGCCCTTACAAACTTCCTGAGCCTGCTCTGTTGTAGCAGTCTTACCTGTTCCAATAGCCCAGATTGGCTCATAAGCGATTACCATCTTCTTAACCTGATCAGCTGTTACACCTACAAGGTCAGACTTAATCTGTAATCTAATCCAATCCATAGTTACGCCTGTTTCTCTCTGCTCTAAAGACTCACCACAGCAAAGAATTGGTGTAAGACCATGTTCGAATGCCTTTAATACCTTCTTGTTTAAGAAAGCATCTGTTTCGTTGAAGTAATCACGACGCTCAGAATGTCCAATAATAACATACTTAACACCAGCATCTACTAACATAGCAGGTGCGATTTCACCTGTGTAAGCACCCTTTTCTTCAACATACATATTTTCAGCACCAACTTCTACGTTTGTACCCTTAACAGCTTCTACTACAGGTACGATGTCGATTGCTGGTACACAATATACTACATCTACGTCATCAGACTTTACTACATCCTTTAATTCAGCAACTAACTTAACAGCCTCACTTGGAGTCATGTTCATTTTCCAGTTACCTGCTACAATTTTTCTTCTTGCCATTGTTCTATTATCTCCTAATATCTATTGGTTTATATGCGGAGAAGCGCCAAGGGCGCTTCTCCTAGTAGGTTGTGCGAAGCACAACCTACTTGTCGTCTGCTGCTACAACACCTGGGAGTGCCTTACCCTCTAAGAATTCAAGGGAAGCTCCACCACCTGTTGAGATATGGCTCATCTTATCAGCGAAACCTAACTGGTTAACAGCTGCTGCACTATCACCACCACCGATGATTGTTGTTGCATCTGTTTCAGCTAAAGCCTTAGCTACTGCGATAGTACCTGCTGCAAGAGTAGGGTTCTCGAATACACCCATAGGTCCGTTCCAAACAACAGTCTTAGCTGTCTTTACAGCTTCTGCATACATTGCAGCTGTCTTAGGTCCGATATCACAGCCTTCTCTATCAGCTGGCATGTTCTCTACATCATATACTTCTACTTCGATAGGAGCATCGATTGGGTTAGGGAAATCTACGATTGTAGTAGCATCTACTGGAAGTAATAACTTCTTGCCAAGCTTCTCAGCCTTAGCCATCATTTCCTTACAGTAATCAAGCTTCTCGTTGTCAACTAAAGACTTACCGATTTCATATCCCTGTGCCTTTAAGAATGTGTAAGCCATACCACCACCGATGATTAATGTATCACACTTCTCAAGTAAGTTAGAGATAACGTTTAACTTATCAGCAACCTTAGCACCACCAAGAATAGCTACGAAAGGTCTTACTGGGTTCTCAACTGCATTTCCAAGGAACTCGATTTCCTTCTGCATTAAGTATCCAACAACATTTTCTCCACCCTTTGCTGTGATGAACTTTGTTACACCTTCAACAGATGCATGTGCTCTATGAGAAGAACCGAAAGCGTCACATACATAAACATCAGCTAAATCAGCTAACTGCTTGCTGAACTCTTCACCGTTCTTTGTTTCTTCTGCGCCACGGAAACGTGTATTCTGTAATAATACAACATCGCCTTCCTTCATTGCTTCAACAGCTGCTGTAGCTGCTTCACCTGTTACATTGTAATCAGCTACGAAGTTAACTTCCTTACCAAGCTTCTCAGAAAGTCTCTTAGCTACTGGTGCTAAAGATTCTCCTTCGTTTGGTCCGTTCTTAACTTTTCCTAAATGAGAGCAAAGGATAACCTTTCCACCATCATTTAATAACTTCTGAATTGTAGGAAGAGCTGCAACGATACGTGTCTCGTCTGTAATCTCACCATTCTTTAAAGGTACGTTGAAGTCACATCTTACAAGAACTCTTTTTCCATTTACGTTGATATCATCAACTGATTTCTTATTTAATCCCATTTCTATATCCTCCATTAAAATTTTTAAAAAGGGCCCGGTCCCATAAGACCGGACCCTTGATAGGTCTTTAATAATAAACCGTTAGAGATTAAGCTAACTCAGCGAAGTACTTAATTGTTCTTACCATCTGAGATGTGTAGCTGTTCTCGTTGTCATACCAAGATACAACCTGTACCTGAGTATTTCCATCTTCCATAGGAGCTACCATTGTCTGTGTAGCATCGAATAAAGAACCATATGTCATACCGATAACATCAGAAGAAACGATTTCATCTGTGTTGTATCCGTAAGACTCTGTCTGAGCTGCCTTCATAGCCTCGTTGATCTGATCCTTTGTTACGTTACCCTTAACAACTGCAACTAAGATTGTTGTAGATCCTGTAGGGGTTGGTACACGCTGTGCAGAACCGATTAACTTGCCGTTTAACTCTGGGATAACTAAGCCGATAGCCTTAGCTGCACCTGTTGAGTTAGGAACGATGTTCTGAGCACCTGCTCTAGATCTTCTCTTGTCGCCCTTTCTCTGTGGTCCGTCAAGGATCATCTGATCACCTGTGTAAGCATGAACTGTTGTCATGATACCAGACTGGATTGGAGCTAAATCGTTAAGAGCCTTAGCCATTGGTGCTAAACAGTTTGTTGTACAAGAAGCTGCAGAGATAACTGTATCTGTAGCCTTTAATGTTTCATGGTTTACATTGTAAACGATTGTAGGAAGGTCATTTCCTGCTGGAGCAGAGATAACAACTTTCTTAGCACCTGCTGTGATATGAGCAGAAGCCTTATCCTTAGATGTATAGAAACCTGTACACTCTAATACTACGTCTACGTTTAATTCTCCCCAAGGAAGTTCTGCTGCGTTAGCCTTAGCGTAGATTGTGATCTTCTTTCCGTTAACTGTGATAG
>CAYUKO010000099.1:0-14795 GCA_964445375.1 uncultured Roseburia sp. | reverse complement strand
TCTGCACTTGTAGTAGCACCTACAGATGTACCAAGTAAGATAACTACAATGTACATTAATGCGTTAGATGCTGTATCTGTAAGCTGTCTAACAACACCTGATTCTCTGAACAGGTTACCTAACATCAGCATACCAACAAGAGGAGCTGTTGTAGGAAGAATCAAACATACAACGATAGTAACAACGATCGGGAAGAGAATCTTCTCAAGCTTGGATACAGGACGAAGCTGTCCCATCTTAATCTTTCTTTCCTTCTCAGTTGTAAGCAGCTTCATAATAGGTGGCTGGATAATAGGAACCAGTGACATATAAGAATATGCTGCTACGGCGATAGGTCCAAGTAATGCAGTCTGTCCAAGCTTACCAGCAAGGAAGATAGAAGTAGGACCGTCAGCACCACCAATGATAGATACAGCAGCTGCTGCTTTATCATTGAATCCAAGAGCGATTGCTCCGAAGTATGCTGAGAAAATACCAAACTGAGCTGCTGCACCAAGCAGGAAGCTCTTTGGGTTAGCAATTAACGGACCAAAGTCTGTCATAGCACCAACACCCATGAAAATGAGGGATGGTAAAATTGCCCATTCATCAAGCAAATAGAAATAATACAGTAAACCGCCGGCTGTTCCATCTTCACCGATTGGTGCCATAATGTCAGGATAAATGTTAACCAACAGCATACCAAATGCTATCGGAGTAAGAAGCAATGGTTCAAACCCTTTTGCGATAGCCAGATAAAGAAATACACACGCTACAACAATCATAATGATATTACCACCAGTCAGGTTAAAAAACGCTGTCTGATGAATCAGATTGTCTAATGTGGTTATTATATAAGACATTTTGTTGACCTCCTATTGTATTTGTTCACAGCTGGAATATATGATATTCATGCCATGAAATGGTACAAGTTACTTGTACTTAGTTTAATGTTGCAAGTACAGCACCTGCTTCAACAGGATCACCAACTGCTACGTCAATACTGGCTACTGTTCCATCCTGAGGAGCTACAACAGGGATTTCCATCTTCATAGCTTCAAGAATAACAACTGCATCTCCAGCCTTTACAGCCTGTCCAACACTAGCTTCGATCTTGAAAATCTTACCAGCTGCACCAGCTTCTACCTTAATACTTCCTGCGCCTGATGCAGCCTTTGGTGCTGCTGGAGCTGCCTTAGGTGCCGCCTTTGGAGCTGCCTTAGGTGCTGCAACCGGAGCCGCACCTGTGGAAGTGCCTTCTTCTACTACTACATCATATACGTTGCCGTTAACGGTAATTGTATAATTCTTCATTTTGTTATCCTCCTAAAATAAATACATTATTTATCATCTTCTGCAAAGACGCTTATGATCTCTGCCATTTCTTTGTATTAGCTCTCTTAATGCTTCTTACCTGGAAACCATCTGCTGATGTTCCTTCATAGGCTGCGATCGCTGCTGCAATTACTGCCACAAGCTCCATATCGTCTGCAAGTTCTTCCTCTTCTACAACAGGTGCCTGTACAGGAGCTGCTACCGGAGCATCTTCCTTCTTAGCAAACTTATCCTGGATCTTAGGAATAAATGAGAAGCAGCCAATAATTGCACTAATCAGAATCAGAACAACGAAAACAGTACCCATACCGATTAACGTATTTAACGCTGCTCTTACCATCAACTCGCCCATGCTCTCATTCAGATTGAATGTACATGAAGACATCACGAAGTAGATATCATTTGAGAAAATCAATTCAATAGAACCAGTACCATTTTCACATGTTACAGGTATTGTTACGATAATCGTGTCATCATCTACAACAGCAGTTGGCTGACCATATCCAGTAACACTACCAATTTCCTCTAAACCGGATTCAAAGGATGAAATCGCACCTCTGATACCCTTGCCTTCTGCCTCAAATGTGTAGTACTGACCAGTCTGCTGATATAAATTATTTGCCAGACTGCTGGAAAACATATCTGCAATTTCCATATTATCATAGTTTTCTGACCATTCAGCACCAGTTCCTGATTCTACAAGCCCTTCCACGAAAGAAACGATAACTTCAGAACGATTCTGTGCCTCATTGATTTTCTTCTGCTGATGATCGCTGATTGTTTCCTCTGAACCACATGCTGTCAATCCGAGAACACAGGTAAGCATTAATAATGTTTTTAAGATTTTCTTCATATTAACGTTCACCCTTTCTTAGACCGTACCATGCTTCTTAGACGGACGATCTTCTCTTTTTGTAAATAGCATTTCGAATGCACCGATTACATACTTTCTTGTATCAGCAGCTTCGATAATCTGGTCTACATATCCTCTCTTAGCAGCGCCAGTTGCACTTGTCTGAAGTGCTGCATACTCAGCTGCCTTTTCTTTGATCACATCTGCACCCTGACCGTCATACATGATCTTAGCTGCAAGTGTTGCATCCATAGAACCGATTTCTGCATTAGGCCATGCAATTGTGATATCTGCACCGATTGCCTTAGAATTCATTGCTACATAAGCACTTCCATAAGCCTTACCGATAACAACATTTACCTTAGGTACTGTTGCATTTGCGAATGCATAAGTAAGCTTAGCTACTGCTTTAGCAATCTTCTTCTCGCTGCACACAGTTGCTTCGTATCCCTTTACATTTGTCAAGGTTAATACAGGAATATTGAATGCATCGCAGAAGTTAACGAAATCTGCTGCCTTTTCACATCCCTTTGCAGTTAATACTGCATCAAATTTATCTGTTACATTACCTTCAGCGTCATAAACTTCTGTACGGTTAGCAACACATCCAACAGTTACACCATTTAACTTGATGAATCCTGTTACCATTTCCTTCGCATAATTTTCCTTTGTTCCAAAGAAAATATTATCATCTGCAATGGTAGAAAGTGCAATAGATGTATCACCTACGCAATTTGCAAGATCTGCACATACTCTGTTTAAATCATCTGTGCAATCCTCATAGGAAGCATCATCCTCATTGTTGCCAGGAATCATTGTAACAAGTTCTCTGATCTTAGCAAAGATAGTAGCTTCATCAGCAACAACATCTACATTTCCAACTTCCTTGCTCTGGAAATCTGCAGAAGAAGAATCACACTTGGAAACATTGTTGCCATCTAACGCATTTGGAGAGTTCACAAAAAGCTTAGCCTTTGTTTCTTCCATAAATGTAAAATCGGTTAAAGTAGGCATAATAGCAAGTCCACCGCCACAGCTTCCGAAAATAGCTGTAATCTGTGGGATAACACCTGAAGCAAGTGTCTGCTTCATATAAATCTCACCAAAAGCATTCAAGGCATCTGCTGCCTCCTGTAATCTAAGTCCGGCAGAATCGATTAATCCGATAACAGGCGCACCTGTCTTCATTGCCAGATCATAGAGGTTTGCAATCTTCTTGGCGTGCATTTCACCAACAGAACCGTTTAATACGGAAGCATCCTGGCTATACACATATACAAGATTGCCATTGATAACTCCGTAACCGGTTACAACACCGTCAGAAGGAGTTTCAGTCTGTTTCAGATTGAAATCTGTTGCTCTAGCTGTAACAAGGGCACCAATCTCAACGAAACTGCTTTCATCAAGTAAAGATTCAATTCTTTTACTTGCCAAACTTGAAGTAGTACTCATTTTATGACCTCCATTTTATATTAATACTTAAAAATAAGAACATTCTCTCGTAATTCTGTCCTTCAACAAAATTACGTCAGTATGAGTATAGCACAGATTAGGCTTCTCGCCTAGTAAAATTTGTATTTTTTTATCGAATTTCGACATTTATTTTTGTTATTAAATTAACCAATAATCCAACACTTTTTTCAAGCTCCATTCCCAGTCAATCCTCTCTATTCCCGTTGTTGTAACCAGTTTCACGGTTTTCCATTCTTCCTCTCCAATCATATAGTGCAGACAGCCTACCTCCTGCCCCTTTTTCACAGGTGCCTGAAGTTCATTTACCTTCTCATAAGTTACCGTTATTCCCTCGTTTGGATTCAGCAGTATTTGTTCAGCCTGTTCGTCCTGTATATCCTCTAAAGCAACTTCTACATACGCATTTTCCCCTACATTCTGTGTCTGCGCAAGTTCTACTTCAATAGACTCATAGACTTCATCTGGTATCTTTGCCTCCTCCAGATTATGAAGGGTATAATATTCCAATCCATATTCCATCAACTGTCTTGTATCACTCCATTTATAGGTTCTATGATTCGGCCACCCACACGCAAGAAGTGCAACCGTATAGACACGATCATCTCGCTTTAACGCCCCCACATAGCAATATCCGGCCTTACTTGTAAAACCTGTTTTACCGGAAAGAGCGCCATCCATCATACTCAAAAAAGCATTGTGATTCGTACAGCCAAAACTTCTTTTTCCTGACAGATCCGTAAAGGAATAGGAAGGTGTTCTTGTAATCTCAAGAAACTGATCCCTGCATGGAGATTTTGTAATACAGTATGACATAATTTTTGCCAAATCCTCAGCCGTTGTCCCATGTGACTTTGTTACTTTTTCCCCTTTTGCATCGGTATAATCTGCTGTTGCATCCAACCCATTAGGAGTGATAAACCATGTATTTTCACATCCGATTTCCTCTGCCTTCTGGTTCATTAATACCGCAAATTCTTCCACACTTCCGCCAACATGCTCTGCAATCGCAACCGCCGTGTCATTGTGCGATTCCAGCATCAGAGAATACAGCAAATCCTTTAATCTATACTGTTCCCCCTCCCGGATATTGAGCTGTACATCCGGCATGGATGCCGCATAGGAAGAAACGGTAACAACATCTTCCAGATTTGCCCGCTCCAACGTAAGAATCAAGGTCATAATTTTGGTTGTACTCGCCATAGGGAGCTGTTCTTCTGCGTTTTTGGAATACAGAACACGTCCCGAAGTCGCATCCATCAAAACCGCACTTTTCGCATATAAATTCAGTGGTGGAAGTTCTGTTTTCTCTACACTTTGACTAGTTACTGCCACCGCCTCATCCGACATCAATTTTATTTCTTCCTTTCCTCCCAATACCCTTTCTTTGCTTAAAAAACACAATGCAATCACAATGCAGATCAGCAAAACTTTTTTCTTCATATCTACTCTTATTCCTTCGCAGAATCCTCATTGGAATATATGCAAAAAAAGCCCGGAAAATGAATCCAGGCTTTCTATTGCATATTCTGTTATAACGGTTTAAAATCCGATGCCGGATGTTTGCACCATGGACAGATAAAGTCCTCTGGCAAAATATCCGCTTCATAGATATATCCACACACCGTACAAATAAATCCTTTTTTCTTTTCAGGAGCAGGAGCCGGTTTTATATTCTTCTGATAATAGCTATACGTTACCGATTCCTCCTGCGAAAGCACCTGCGCCTCTGTCACATCTGCCAGAAATAGGGTATGTGTTCCCAAATCTGTCATAGAAACCACTTTCGCTGACAGATAAGCATTCGTTTCCTCTGCAATGTATATCACTCCATTTTCCGCTCTCTGAAAGGTAATTTCTTTTGTCTTGTCAACATCTCTTCCACTCTGAAAGCCCCAATGCTTATAAGTTTCAAAACTTGACTTTTCTGTCAAAACGGAAACATTAAACATGCCGGTCTTTACGATCATATCATGGGTATAATTACTCTTATTTACCGCCACAACAATTCGATTTGGACTAACCGTAACCTGACTGACGGTATTTACAATACAGCCATTATCTTTCTCGCCATCTCTTGCTGTCAAAACAAACAGACCATAGTTTAACTTATACATTGCCTTCTCATCCATGCTCTTATACTCCTCTAGTCTTCCTTAATACGTTTTTCGAAAGCATCTACCACAGTCTCTAAGACTTTGATTCTGGCATAAAGCTTGTCATTTCCTTCTACAATAATCCAAGGTGCATTTGCCGTCGAAGTACGAACCAGCATCTCATCCACTGCCTTTTCATAAAGCTCCCATTTTTCCCTGTTTCTCCAGTCCTCATCTGTAATCTTCCAGTTCTTCTCGGGTGTGTCCTGTCTTTCTTGAAAACGTCTTGCCTGTTCGTCCTTATCTATATGCAGCCAGAATTTAAGGACTACCGCCCCATGATTTACCAGCTGCTGTTCCATCTGGTTCATTTCCTTGTATGCACGTTGCCACTCCTGCGTTGTGCAGAATCCTTCAATACGTTCTACCATAACTCGTCCATACCAGGTTCTGTCAAAAATAGCAATATGTCCATCCTTTGGCATCCTGGTCCAAAAACGCCACAGATAATGATGTGCCCGCTCGATATCATTTGGCGAACTTGTCGGATTTACTGTATATCCTCTTGGGTCCAGCGCTCTTGTCAGTCGTTTGATTGCACCACCCTTTCCTCCAGCATCCCAGCCTTCAAAAGCAAGCACTACCGGAATCCTTCTCCTATACAGCTCACCGTGGAGAAGCTCAAGTTTCTTCTGTAGTACATCCAATTTTTCTTCATATTCTTTCTTGTCCAGTTTCTTAGATAAATCTACCTTTTTCAAAACACTGTCATTTAAATCTGTTTTGTCAAATTTACCATCTATCTCTTTTGGCGCCGAATTTTGTTCCTTCTTATAGCGTTCTTCAAAAGCCGCCACAACGGTAGATAAAATCTTTACTGTTGCAAATCGTTCATCCTCAGCTTCCACAATCGTCCAAGGTGCATACTCCATATCTGTCTTTGACAACATTTCGTCTGCTATTTCCTGATATTCCTCATAATGCTTGTTTCGTTCCATATCCTTGTGTGTTACTCGCCAACCTGTTTCCTTTTTCTCCTGAAGCTTCTTAAAACGTTTCTTCTGCTCTTTCTGTGAAATATCAAGAAAGAACTTAATAAGCAAAACCCCGCTGTCTGTCAATTGTTTTTCAAACACTTCGATATCATCAAAAACTGTAGAAAGTTCCTTCTTATGTGTTTTCTTCTCATAACGGTCTACAAAAAGCTTGCGATACCAGCTTCTGTCAAATATCGCAATCCTTCCCTTTTCCGGTGTCTTATTCCAGAAGCGCCATAAAAACGGATGCAGTTCATCCTCTTTTGATTCTTCCTTAATGGTATATACAGTAAATCCCCTTGGATCCATCGGCTGAATCAGTTTATTAATCTGTACGCCCTTTCCTGCTCCACCAAAACCTTCAAACACAATCATAATCGGAACTCCCAAGGTGCGTAGTTCTCGCTGTAACAAAGCAAGTCTTGGTTCCAGTTCATCCATTCGCTTCTTATATTCTTTCTTATCCAGTGTCTTTGATAAATCAATTTTTTCTAACATAATAACACTTTCACCTTTCTTTCAACTGCTACATGGTTTTATTGCATAACTTTTATTACTTTTCAGTATACCACGTTTTAATTGTCAGAAAAAGGATTTTATTTTACACCATTTTCAGAATCACAGTAAAGACAATCAAAACCACAAGCAAAATAACATTACAAACCGTAAACTGTTTAAAATACTCCTGCTTACGTTCCGGATACGCCTTACCATAAAAGCGATACGAAATCAAACTTGCCATTGAAGCAATCAGCGTACCAAGTCCTCCTATATTTACACCGTATAACAATTCCTTAAAATCATTTGTAAATCCCGACAACAGCATTGCTGCCGGAACATTACTGATTACCTGACTGGCAAGAATTCCAATCATCAGCTCGTTTCCAGTTATTATGTCCAGAATCCATTGATTTATCGCGTCAATCTGCTTCATATTTCCAATAAAAATAAAAAATCCTGTAAAAGTCAAAAGCAATGAATAATCAGCCTCTGAAAATAATTTTTTATTCACAGCAAAAACAACGCATGCAACAATAACACCCACAATCCAATAAGAATACAAATGAAAAACATTCCCCATACATACAAGAAACAAGAATACATATATCCAAAATTCCTTTTTCTTTATTATAGCCCCCTGTGCTTCTTCTTTCATTTCTATGCAAATACTTTGATTCTTTAGAAGCAATATGCAAATTAAAATCATAAAAAATGACATCATCGTTACCGGAAGCATATGTAGTATAAATTCACCAACCGTCATCTCTCCTGCCGAGAACAGCAATAAATTCTGTGGATTGCCAATCGGTGTCAGCATACTTCCCAGATTTGCAGCAATTGTTTCTAACACAATAACCGGTATTAATTTATTCTCACAGGCAATCATAACGAATACCGAAATAGTAAATGGCACAAAGGTAATCAACGCAACATCATTGGTAATCAGCATACTGCTAAAAAAACACAAGCATATCAGCACCAGAATCAGTCCTCGAAGACTATTTACATTCCGACATAACTTTTCTCCCAGAATCCTAAACACACCAAGACTTTTAAAGCCACCAACCACAAGCATTAATGAAAACAACAGTACAAGAACGCGATAATCTATATAAGAAAAATATTCGAATCCCGGCTTTACAATAAAAGCGGATATTACTGCAAGCAAAAGAGCAACAGAAAGCACCGCATCCTTTTTGAAAAAATATCCTATTTTCTTCATTTTTCGTTTCATGATAAAGTACATCCTCCATCCAAATCTTATATGCCCGTCCATTGTAGCACATTTGTCTTTTCTCTGCACTAAAAGATGATGCCCAACGGTATCATCTTTAACTACCACTACATTATCGTAATTCCCTAATGAACCAAAAAGGAACCGCGCACTTGACACTAGTGCTGCAGTTCCTCATTTCTATACGCATAAAGTTCAATAATATTCTGGACTCTTCGCTTAATAATTCGTGGTTCAAAAGGTTTGATAACCATATCCGCCACATTATACTCAAATGCTTTTACGCTTGTGGCTTCCGAAGAATCATCGGTAACAATCACTACCGGTATCTGTTCTAACATTTCATTCTTCTTCATATGTTCCAAAACACCAAATCCATCCATTCCTGGCATAATAATGTCAAGTAATACAACTGCCAGCTCGTCTTTCTCCGCTTCCAGAATTTCTATTGCTTCCACTCCGCCTCCTGCTTCCACAATTTCATAATTGTCGCGAAAGATTCCACCAAGCATATATCTATTCATGCCTTTATCATCTACAACAAGTATTTTTTGCTTTACCTTCAATCTCAAAACCCCATTCCCTATTTACAATAGATCTGCAACCGTCTTGCAGACTTCCATTACTTCTTCATACGCCTCGTTTGCACCATCAAGACTTCCCTGTCTAAGAATCTCTACCAGCACACTAATCTTGGCATGTACATTATCCAGTCCTAAATTTCCTGCCATTCCTTTTAATCCATGCGCATAATCAAATGCTTCCTTTGCATTTTGAGCCTCGATACTCTCCTGCAAAGCCTCAAAGTCAGGATCTTCAAAAAATTCTTTCAGAAAACTCTTATAAGCTCCCTTATTCCCCTTCATTCGTTCCAATGCTTTGTCCACATTTACACCTTTTTCCTTCAAAAGTTCCCATAAAGGATCTTCCTGCGACTGGCTACTTTTACCAATAATACCACTCATCATGATCTGATTATGTGTCTCCAGCATTTTTTGTGCAGTCTCTAAATCTATCGTGTGGTTTGCACGAACCATAAAAGCAAACCCGCAAAATGACGAAATAATAGAAAACGCGATATCTCTACTATTACCGTTCTGAACCAATCCGGCATCTATAGCATCCTTGATATAGTTCTCTACTCTCTTCAAAAAAGGATTCTCATTCAATTTCTGTCTACTACAATACAGCATCTGCATATGAGCCGATTCCAAATCCATAGAATATATCTTTTCTAACGCATTTCTTGTAATACGATTCAAATTTTTAAGAGGATTATCTCCTCTTGCATAATTTTCATCCATATTAAGAAGAAACGGCTTTGAATACAGTGCAGCCACTGCCATAGCCAATGCATCTTTATCTTCAAATCTTACATAAATTGCAGAATTAGAACAACCACTCTCCTTCGCAACACGACGTATTGTCAGGTTTTCATAACCTTCCTTCTCAATAATAGCAATCGCAGCATCCAAAATCTTACGACCAATATTATCATCCATCAATGTCTGCTTATTCTCAGTTCCTTCATTCTCATACATCATACCAAAACCCCTAACAATGTTGTTCACCTCTACAGTAACAACGTTCTTATGAATTATGGCACTAAATACTATTTTTGTCAATCAAACCCAGAAAAAACATTCTTATTTTACAATTTATTCATGTTTTTTCCTCAATAGCATCATTTTCCACAGAACAATGTTTCTGCTATTAAATATCCATTTTCAGTTGTACTTCTTCTTCTGCCTGATGTTTAAAATCCTCTATCTGTTCCGGCTTTACCGTTGGCAAATCTCCTAATGATTTTACGCCAAAGGTTCTTAAAAACTCTTCTGTTGTTCCAAACAAAAGAGGTCTTCCCGGTGCATCCAGACGTCCCAGCTCCTGAATAAGATTAAATTCCAGCAACTTATTCACTGCATGATCACAGCTTACACCTCGAATCTTTTCAACCTCAAGTCTGGTAACCGGCTGCTTATACGCTATTATCGATAGCGTCTCAAGTAAAGTATCTGACAAAACATATTTTCTTGGTGCCTTTGCCACCTTGATAAGATACTCATATAATTCAGGCTTTGTACAGAGCTGATAGGAATTCTCCAGCTCCACAATGGAAATACCTCGCTCTTCTGCCTTATACTTTTCATTCATGCCCGCAATTATCTTTTTAATTTCTTTGTTTTCCATCTCAAGCACATGTGACAGTTTTGATATTTCTACTGAATCTCCCATAGCAAATAAAACCGCCTCAATAATTGCTTCCGCCTTCTTCTTATCCAAACCAATACCCTACTTTCCGTATTTCTACACAATCCATCTCATCCTATGCTGCAAGACTCGAAGTAATCATAATATCAGAAAAAGCACCATCCTGCTCAATTGAAATAATTCCCTGTTTCATCATTTCGAGAACTGCAAGAAACGTTACAATAATCTCCATCTTGCTTCCCTGCTTCTCCAAAAGCCCACGGAAGCTAAATCGCTTGTGATTTTTCACATATTCCTCTATATAACTCTGTTTTTCTTCCAGATTAATCTCATCCTTCTCAATCTTACCAAACTGGCTTCTGATAGGGTCAATCTTATCCTCTTGCCTACGCATTACAGATTTAAAGATTTCATGAAGTTTTGAAAGATTCATATCACCAATCAATTCCTCGTAATCAATCGGATATTTATAATCCTCCACTTCCTTTGGCAACATCGGTTTCTTATACCAGCTCTTACCTGCATCAACCTGTCTATCGCGCAATTCAAAAGACATGTATTTATACATTTTATATTCCAACAACTTCTGAACAAGCTCAGCTCTTGGGTCTTCCTCTTCTCCCTCTTCATTTACCTCTTTCGGAAGCAGCATACGACACTTAATGTCAAGCAAGGTAGCCGCCATGACCAAAAACTCACTCATAACATTCATATCTTCTGTTTCCATTTGCTTAATATAATCCAGATACTGCTCCGTAATCATCACGATAGGAATATCATATATATCTATTTTATTTTTCTCAATCAAATGAAGCAAGAGATCCAATGGTCCCTCAAACACCTCAAGCTTTACAGAAATCGCCATTTCCATTCACCATACCCTTATCCAGTTTTGCGAACCTTTTCTATTTTACTAAGATTTTTATGAAAAGGCAAGCATTCACTTTAACGTTACCACATGGAGTTCTGCCGGGTTAAAAAAGCGAAATGGTAACGTGTGTGCTCCCATACCACGGCCAAGCAGCATAGTAGATTTTCCTTCATGAAAGATTCCTCCATCATACTTCGGAAAGAGCTTATAAGAAGGCGCTATTACTCCTCCCAGTACTGGAAGACGCATAATCCCTCCATGTACATGACCCGAAAGCACAAAGTCTGCTCCCCATGCAGCATATTCTTCAAAATAATCAGGATTATGTGCAATCAAAACATTGCAGTACTGTGGTTGCACCTTCCCGATATGCTTCTCTATATGCCCTTTCTCCATTTCCTTTTTCTTAAACCTTGCAAAGTATGTTCTTTCCAACTCAAGCCCAGTCAGACAAATGGAGTATTCCGGCAAAATACAGCTCTCATCCACCAAAAGCTTCACATTTGGATTTGTTACTTCTTTTACCAGTTTATTGTACATATCCCCAAATCTCTCAGGATACATCTTTAACTTTGTCTCATGATTCCCCAATGCATAATAAATCCGATAACACTTACTAAGCTCCTTGATCAGATTCACTCCCGGCTCTATGGACTCTTTTGCATGAGAAGTAACCTGATCCCCCGCAATGACAACAAAATCCGGATCCGCTTTTTTTACAGCATTTATCACTTTCTCGTTATTCTTCCCATACACCTTATTGTGCAAATCAGAAATCATAACAAACCTGCAACCTTTTTTCAGCTTTGGCAAGTCAAATTCCTCTTCCACTACAACAAATCGATTACCATCCACAACACCTACAATCATTAACAGTACAAAAAGTACTGCCACTATCAAGACCAGATTCCATATCATGCTTTTTCCTCCACGTAATATTCTTTTGCTATCACATACACATCCTACTCAAATCAGATATGACAATATCATACGTTGCAAATAATCTATGTAATGTGCCTTCTCAATATTCTCCTGTGCCACAATTGCAACACTTCCTATATTTTCTCCATTCAGCTTGTATTCTATTCTTCCTATCTCATCACCTTCATGGATTGGGGCCCCTATCTGTTCCTCATATACATAATTCTTCTCAATCTGAGAAAAATCCGCTCCAGTCACATCCAAATATCGAAATGTTCCTTCCGGCTTTACTTCTACCTGTTCTTTTTTGCCACCAGATACCTGTACCGGCGCAAGTTCCTCTTTATTTTCATCTACATATAACCTTGTCATAGCAAATCCATACTCCAACAAGCTTCTTGCTTCTGAAAAACGCACCTTAAAATCCGGTGCTCCCATAATAACCGCAATTAAATCAATACCATCCTTATTCGCCGTTGCACTAAGACAATATTTTGCAGTACTCGTCGAACCGGTTTTCAATCCCGTTGTCCACTGATACTGTTTCAGCAATTTATTGGTACTTGCAAGTGTAAATGTTTTACTTCCCTGCTTTGTTACATGCGTAATATCTTCCATCCATATTTTGGTATAATTATATACCTCGGGATATTTTGTAATCAATTCTCTGGACATAATCGCAACATCACGCGCCGTTGTATGATGTTCCGCATCAGATGACAAACCACAGCAATCCAGAAAATGCGTATTACTCATTCCAAGTTCAGCAGCCTTTTCATTCATCATCTGCACAAATGCTTCTTCACTTCCCGCAATGAACTCTGCCATTGCCACCGAAGCATCGTTGCCACTCGCAACCGTGATACACTTAATCATAGTGTCCACCGTTTGAACCTCGCCTTCTTCCAGAAAAACCTGCGAGCCGCCCATTGACTTTGCATGTGCGCTGGTCGAAACCTCATCCTCAAGCTTAATCCGTCCTTTTTCTAATGCTTCAAACGTTAGCAAAAGTGTCATAATCTTTGTGATGCTTGCCGGACTTCTTACTTCATCCGGATTCTTTTCATAAAGAACTGTCCCCGTAGAGGCCTCCATCAAAATTACAGAAGGAGAACTCAGTTGCAAAGAAACCTCATTTGCAAGCACCACCATATTTCCTTGTAAAACAAGCATAAAACACAATATCGCAATAATACAAAGTTTTGCCCTTCCTGCTACCCTTTGCCAAATCATAGTATTTCCTCTCATATCTTACTCTTATATCCAATCTATGAAATGAACTACTGCATTAGAACTTTTCCTTGTCACTAGCAAAGGGCTTCCCCATAACGTTATGTGAAAAGCCCTCTTTATACAAAATATTATTTACGAAATCTGTGATAAAGCTTTGTAATACCTTCTCTGCTTTCATGCAGCCTCTCACTAAGCTTTGTCTGATATCCCATCGCCATAGCAAAATGATATCCAAAATCCAACGCTACCATTACAACGACCAACATAATAGTCTTAATTCCCCATGCCATCGGGTAACGGTCCACAACACTCATAATCTTATCAAATAAAAAGGTTATGATAATTACCGCATAAAATCCCCATGCAATGGTACTCTCCAAGCAAACAATTCCTTTATAATTGCACGGTTTTTCATTATAATCCCACCAAACTTCGCCAAAAAGTCTCAACATAAGCTTAGCTACCAAAAATTCAAATGCAGTTGCAAGGAATGCTCCCACAAAATATAATGCCACCAGATTATCTGCTAATGGATGCAAAATCAAATAGCCTAACACTGCTCCAAAACCATAGATAGGACAAAACGGCCCTGTCATAAATCCTCTATTCGTCAACTTCTTATTACAAAATGACATATAAATAGATTCTACCATCCAACCTAAAATACTAAACAAGAAAAAACAAGATATTAAATGATAAAAATCATATCCTGCATACTCCTTCATCCACATATCAATCTCTCCCTCAAAACTTTTGTAAGACAATGGTGTCAAAAGCGATTGCCCATTCCTATCGCAGAAAAAGAAAAACCCTGGCATTTTAGCCAAGGTTTTCTTATTCATTAATTATATTTACGTTTTCTAGCTGCTTCAGACTTTTTCTTACGTTTTACGCTTGGCTTCTCGTAATGCTCTCTTTTACGGATTTCCTGCTGAATTCCGGCTTTAGCGCAACTTCTCTTGAATCTACGTAAAGCGCTATCTAAAGTCTCGTTTTCTTTAACGATTACATTTGACATGCTATCACACCTAACCTCCCTCCAGCCCTATTATTG
>CAYUKO010000098.1:9270-14857 GCA_964445375.1 uncultured Roseburia sp. | reverse complement strand
TTTACTGAGATTGTAGCGCTTTTCTTTTTTACCAACTGTCAAAGATGGGATTATATCACCAGAACATGCGTTTGTACACTTGAAAATGTTAACAAAAAAAGAGCAGGCTTTTCACCTACTCTTGAAACTCAGCTGCACTCTTGAAACATCACGTTCACGACTCTTTTTCCATTGAAATATCCACAGGCTTCCATCCCTTTTTGAATAACCTGATTCAAGGATTCTGCATTTAACTCCACAAATGCATGATTTTCCAGTTCTACACTGCATCCCTCAATTTGATTCTTTTTCTTGCAACAGACACGATAAGAACTCTCTCTTTTTATCGCCCCAACGTCTTCCATCGTACCTAACATGCGATAGATGGTTGCTATTCCAATATCAGGCATTACCTTTCTTGCAACATAATAAATTTCCTTACAACAAGTACATTCTTCCTGCAAAATAATGCCAATCAGCATTTCCCGCTGCTTCGTAATACGACATCCTTTTTTTCGAAGCCTTTTTAAGATTTCTTCTCTGGACATCTCCATCTGGACATAAGACTCTGTCGCAGTATCTATAGCTTTTCCCTTATTCATCAATCTCTCTCTGCTCCATATATCATGTAATCAAACTTCTGTCTTTCAGTTAGTGTTTTCTAACTATAGGTAGATTACCATTATTATCCATTCTTTTCAACCAATCCAACACATTTTCTCTTTTATTGATAATTTTTCTCAACAGAAAATACCATGTCTGCAAGACTCATGGTAGACTGTCTGTGGGAAACGAGTACCACTGTCTGCTTTTGGCAGGCTTCTTGTAAGGATTTCAAGATAATTCCTTCGTTTAAGGAATCCAGATTGCTGGTTGGCTCGTCCAATAATAATAGTGGCGCATCATGTAGGAACGCTCTGGCAATACCGATTCTCTGTCTCTCTCCACCCGATAACGTGTCCCCTAGTTCTCCGACATTCGTGTCATAACCATTTGGTAAGGTCATGATAAAGTCATGAATAGATGCCTTTCTTGCAGCCTCCATGATTTCCTCTCTCGTTGCCCCCGGCTTTCCTATGGCAATGTTATTGGCTATCGAATCATGAAACAGATACGTTTCCTGTGTCACATAAGATTCCATCTCTCTTAAATTTGCCGTATTGATATCCTTTACCTTTTTGCCTGATATGGTAATCTCGCCCTTTTGTACATCCCAGA
Source organism: uncultured Roseburia sp. (assembly GCA_964445375.1). Classification (GTDB taxonomy): domain Bacteria; phylum Bacillota; class Clostridia; order Lachnospirales; family Lachnospiraceae; genus COE1. The sequence goes on along the minus strand of CAYUKO010000098.1, from coordinate 13,660 downwards.
AACGCATCAAAAGCTTTAGGAACGTAGACTTTCCAGAACCGCTCGTGCCATGGATTCCTACGATTTTCCCCTGCGGAATCGTAATGGAATAATCCTGTAATATCATTTCTTCTTCGTATGCAAACTCCACCTTCTTCGCCTCTGCTCCTGAAAAAGAAATAACTTCCTTCCCTTCCACTTCCTCTATCTGTGGCTGCTCCTCTAATAAGGATAAAACTCTTTCGCCGCTTGCAAGCGTCTGGTTCAGATTATTGGAAAGATTCGCCAATGCAACAACCGGTCCAAAGGAGCCCATCATTGCAATGGTTGCAAGCAACATACCAGCAAAGCTGACGTTACCATTTTCGTATAGCCAGAGCATATAAAAAAGCATACCAAAGGCAAACAGCAAAATCGCCATGTTGGTGACAGAACGCTGGGAAGCCTCATAGCGGTTCAAAACCTTTTGCATCGCTCCAAGCTCTACGGACTTTTTCTCCATCCGGCTTCTTCGTTCCTCGCCTCTTCCGTACTGAATCGTCTCGTCTAAACCACGAAGCGAATCCAGCACAAAGCTGTTTAACTCACCGAAAGACTCACGAAATCGCATTCCCTTGTCTGCACCCTTTCTTCCATTCCATAATGGAATCACGGCACCTACCACAAGGTAGCCTAATAAAGCAATAACACCCGCTCCAAAAGAAAACTGTCCAATAAACAGCACCATAATCAAAGAAGTAATGATACCGATGATAATCGGTGAAATCGTATGCGCATAAAAGACCTCTAACAGCTCAATATCTGATGTAATAATCGAAATCAGATTCCCTTTGTCTCTGCCTTCGAGCTTCGCAGGACAAAGCTTACGAAGTGCCGCAAATACCTTATGACGGATTATGGCAAGCAGCTTAAAGGCAATAAAATGGTTACAATACTGCTCTCCGTAATGCAGAATTCCTCGAAAAACAGCAAGCAGAACCAATACAACAGCAAGTCCTCCTGCTGACACCCCCGTCTGAATCTGTCCAAGTCCCTGCAACAATCCAAAACCTGCAAGAATGGTCAGGAAAATGGCACACAGATAACCGATTACTCCAAGTATACAGGCAAGACACATAATGGGAAGTAGTGGCTTAACAAGTCCAATTAACTGTCCCATAATGACAATCCCTTTTCTTCTCTGCTTCATGCACGTTCCTCCTTCCCATACTGTTCCAGTTCTCTCTGGTATTGATAAAGCGTACTATATTCGCCCTTACTCTGCATGAGTTCCTCATGGGTTCCCGACTGTATTACACAGCCATCCTTTAGCATATAGATTCCGTCTGCTCCCACGACATTGGCAAGTCTATGTGAAATCAGAATGATTGTTTTAGTCTTTGCAAGCTTTTCTATGACATTCATAATCAGTTCTTCACTCTCCACATCTATATTCGATGTCGCTTCATCAAAAATATAGACTGGTGTATCATGAAGAAGTGCCCTTGCAAGCGCTAGTCTCTGACACTGTCCACCGGAAAAATTGCTTCCCTTTTCCAGCACCACCGTATCAAGCCCATTTTGTGTCTCCATAAAATCCAACAAATTCACTTTTTCTAAAACAGTCAGCATCTCTTGTTCCGTGGCATTCGGCTTTCCCATTTGTAAGTTCTCTCTTACGGTTCCTTTGAACAAATAGCTGTTATGACTCACCATCGTTACATGCTCCATCAGGCTCTTTTCCTGAATAGCAGAAAGTTCCTGCCCCTGCATGGTGACATGTCCCTGATATCCTTGATTTCTCCCCATCAGGATTCCAGCAATCGTACTTTTTCCACAACCGGATACTCCAACCAGGGCCGTCATACCACCCGCTATGATTTCCATCGAAACATCCACTAAAATCGGTCTTTCCTCTTCATACGAAAAAGACACCTTTTGCAAAGCAATTGCTATTTCGCCCTCCCCAAGACTTCCACTCTTTTCCTCAGGCTCACTTAAATCCAACAGAGCAAAAATCTTATCACTTGCCGCCATGCCATTCATTGCAATATGAAAGAAAGAACCTAACAATCGCAATGGAATAAAGAATTCCGATGCCAGTAAAATAATCATAATCGTACCTGACAGGCTCACCTTTCCTGCGGCATATTCTGACAGCACCACAATCATACCAACCGCGGCTCCACCGTATGCAATGATATCCATAACACTAGTGGAATTGAGCTGCATTGTTAAGACCTTCATGGTAATCTGCCTGAAACGCTGTGACTCCTCGTCCATTTCAGCCGCCTTCTTCTCATCTGCCTGATAGATTTTCAAGGTTGTTAACCCTTGCAGATTCTCTAAAAAGCTGTCTCCAAGCTCGGTATAGATTCCCCAATACTTATGCAAGAGCTTCTTTGCTATCTTCTGGACTGCTACAATCGAAACAGGGATCAACGGCACACAAATTAATAACACAAGACTTGCCTTGGCATTTACAAAGCTAAGAATCATAAATAAGGTAATCGGCGCTAAGAGGCTGTAAAAAAGCTGCGGCAAATAGCGTCCAAAATAAGTTTCCAGCTGTTCCACGCCCTCAGCTGCCATCTGCACCACCTCAGAGGTCGCAACATGCTCTCGATAAGATGCACCAAGTCTTAACAGTTTTTCATAAATATTATTTCTAAGAATTCTCTTTACGTCTACACTTGCCTGATACGACGCATAGGATGCTCTCTTATCACAGAAGAAACGCACTAGAATCGCCACTGCGATTGCTACACCGCTACGCAAAAGAGCATTCGTTGTTAGCGTTCCTTCAAAAGCTGCCTCGATAAGCTGCGCTGCCGTATAAATCATAACCATCTGACATAAAAGCGACAGCCATTGCCAGACTACCTGATAGACAAGGTATTTCTTCGCATGTGCTAGCAACTTAATCAATCTGGTCTTAATCATATGCCTCTTCCTCTACTTTCGATGTTTTGATGCGAAAAGCAAAATACAGAACATGACATACCCAAACCACACCAAGACAGATTCTTCCTACTGGTACACGGTCCATCATGATAAAGCCGATTGCCATAACAAGAGTCACCGTGCTCATAATAGAAACCTTTGTCTTTAAGGTCATTTCCTTCTTCTCTACAAAGCTCTCCAAATGCTTCTTATATAAATTCGTTCCTATAAACCAATCATGCAGTCTCTTGGAACTCTTGGCAAAGCAGAATACCGTTGCCATATAGAAAGGAACCGTTGGCAAAATCGGCAACACAACACCTATCGTTCCACATGCCAGGCAAAGAAAACCTGCTGTCATCCACACAATTCTTAACGGATTCTTTTTCTGATTCATATATACCTCCCAATTTTCAAATTCGTTTGTTCTACTTGTAATTTCTTCCATAAAACATATATTAGTTTTGTCTAACTCCTGGTTAGAATATCATGCCTGCATCTCCTAGTCAATAATTTTTCTCAATAGCATTTACAATTTTCTTCACTACGATATAATGAAATAAAAGAAACATGAGGTGCCGCTTATGAAATTTAAAACGATACATATAACAGAATTGCTATGGCTGATTTTGGCCGTAGTTATGATGGGATTTTGCTTATCCTTTTTAGATTTGACCGCTCTAGGTACAGATCCTTGTACCACCTGCAATCTTGGTATTTCCCAAAAGCTGGGACTTTCCCTTGGTAACTGGCAGGCATTTTTTAATTGTGTCTTATTTATCCTTGTCTTTTTCCTTGCAAAAGATCAGATTGGCTGGGGAACGCTTGCAAATATGTTTCTGGTCGGCTATAGCTTTGACTTCTTCTCATGGATAAACAGTATGCTCTTTCCGGCTGACTTTTTCGAGCCTATGTATGTGAGAATCCTCGTTGCGATTCCGGCACTTGCTTTATTCGTTCTGGCTGCATCCGTTTACATGGCGATTCAACAGGGTACTGCTCCTTATGATGCCATGTCCTATATTCTCTATCGTAAAATAGCAAAAGTTCCTTTCAAAATTGTAAGAATGTGCTGGGATCTTTTATTCTGTATGCTTGGACTCTTACTCGGTGAAAAACCAGGAATTATTACCTTTCTCATGGCATTCACCCTTGGTCCTGTCATCACTTACGCAGAGAAACATATCGTATCGAAATTGATTCGTAAAAAGCCTTGATGTTGTTCAAGGCTTTTTGCACATTCTTTATCCATTTCTTCTCTTTCTGATCTCTTCAAGTTTTTTTAACATCAATTCAATTTCTGCTGCTTCCTCTTCATCACTTTTCTGCTTTTTACCAAGCATTCTCATAATTTCATTTAACACCCCTTTGAAGTTTTCATATTCTTCATCAATTTTCCCTTCAAAAAAACCTATAATGTGTCCATTTCTCTTTGAGAAACAAACTACTTCTCCATCTCCAACCATTTCACCAATTACTACCAAATCCT
>CAYUKO010000098.1:0-9170 GCA_964445375.1 uncultured Roseburia sp. | reverse complement strand
ATATCTCTTCGATTTCTGTTTTTAAGCTGTTGTTCTCTGGTATTCTCACTTTCTTCATCTCTCCTAGTTGTCATTTGTCCAAATAATTCTGTTATTATTTATTCTCGCTATCCTTCTTTTTTCTATTCTCCAATACCATTTTCATAAAAAGTATTTTAGCATCATCTGATAATTCACCATCTGCTTTTGATGTTTGCAGGATTGCTTTTAAAATACCATCAAATTTTATATGTGTGCCATTCTCTTTCCCTTCAAAAAATCTAACAAACTCTCCGCTTGACTTCGAGAAACAAACTACTTCTCCATCTCCAACCATTTCACCAATTACTACCAAATCCTCTGGTACAAAATTTGAATGAAACTCCTTGGGTCCCCAAAAAGTAGCCGTATTACTTACGATTCGACACTTTCCTGTGAAGCGTAGCCACTCCTTATATGACTCTGGTATTTTCACACTATTTGCCTCTTCCCATTCTGTCATCTCCTGCTCTGATACAGGCTCATTAAAATAAGAAGCTTTCTCACCATATTCTGCCTCTGATTCTTTGCATAACTTTAATATCTCTTCGATTTCTGTTTTTAAGCTGTTGTTCTCTGGTATTCTCACTTTCTTTATCTCTCCTAATAATTGATTCTTGACGTAATGTGATATGCTCCTTTAATCCTTCCAAACAAAGTTATAATTGATGGCTTCTCCACCGTCTACAAGAATATTCTGACCGGTGCAGAATGTATTTATCATAGTTAAAAAATATGCCCATTCTGCTATTTCTTCTGGGGTTGCCCACTTCTTCAACGGTGTTTCATTCATGATTTCTTCCCAAAGCACCGCATCATTCATCACACATTCATTAAGTGGTGTAAGCACTCCTCCGGGGTCAAGACTGTTACAAGTCGCACCATAAGCTGCAACACGCATTGCAACATTCTTCGTGTATGCCAAGATACCACCTTTACTTGCACAATACTCTGGAAACTCCGCTCCGGTATGAGCACTTGCAGAACCAATATTTAAAATGGAATGAATCTTATCTTGAATACCATATTTCTCTGTAATACGTATTACTGCTTTCAAATTGATATCAATATCATCCTCATTCTGTGTACCTGCATTATTGATTAAAACATTGATATCGGAAAGTTCCGGCAGCTTCTCGTAATCACGGACATCCATCTGATAATGAATATATCCTTCCTGCTCAATACTTGCTCCTTGTCTGTCAATGCCAATCACCTCATGATTTTCCTTTAAAAAACGTTCAGCGATTGCTTTCCCTATTCCCTGTGATGTTCCTGTAACCAAAATCTTCATTCCTGTTTTCCTCCATTGATATAGTCAAGATATTCCTGCCCTACATGATACCGCTCCCACTTCTTCACGATTCGATAACCAAGTGGCGAGAACAACACTTCCATAATCAGTTCTGCTACTGCTCCCGTCAAAGCACAAGCTGTACATTGCAATACCGTCCAGTGAAATCCGTCCCAGAATATCGGTGCAAATCCCACAAATACAATGAGTGAAAATATAAAGTTATCAAAAAATTGCCCGATAAAAGTTGAAATATATGTCTGTACAGCATAGGCAAGCTTGCCATCCCGATTCTTACAAAATGCCTTTCCAATGGTCCAATTTAACAAATTGTTAATCACTGCGGACACCAAAAATGCAATCGTGCTTCCCAGAAGAATAAACCATGTTCCTCCAAGTATCTCATCCAATGCCGTATAATCATTTGCATTGGATGGAATGATGCTTACAATATAAAAAATCGCACACGTAAGCAGATTTATTGTCGAGGCAAGTACTGCTATCTTATTGGATGCCTTGGGACCAAAATACTTTGTAATGATATCCATACACATAAACGACAACCACGAAATCAATATGCCTCCATCCAGTGCAATGTAGGTTGTCTGTAGCAGTGTTTTATTTGCGAGCAGGTTCATACAAATAACGCTCACAACAAATAGGGAAACCGTCGTTGCAGGAATACACCTAAGCAATATTTCCGTTTCTTTCTTCTCTCTTGTAATCCACTCCCTTATAGACAAGGAGCCTTTTTCCTTCTGAATTTTCTTGTTATTCATAATTTCCTCCTAACATGAAGCATGTGCATCAGCGCGCACAAAATAAAGAATGTGCAAAGCTTCAGCGTGCGCATAAAAAAAATAGTTTTACATCACATAAAACTACTCTCCAATAAAACATAGTCCTCTGCAAATACAAAGTCACTATGTCGTCCATATTAGATTAGTAGCCCTAGTTTTGTTTTACGACAGGATGGTACAAATGAACTGTCGACCGTTTGCCATTATACAATATATCTTATGAAATAACAATCCTTTCTTTATTTTTGTTTTTTTCATTTCTGAATTGATTAGATGCATAAAAAGATGATGCCAAACGGCATCATCTCATTTGCTCTACAGTAGCTACGTATGTTTCTCTTACAACGTTTCTGACAAAACTTTTTCAATGGTATCAATCAGTTTTGTCTGCTCTATTGGTTTCAATAAATAACCGGAAGGTAATAATCTTAAAACCGACTCGATGTGCGTTCTATCTGCTACGGCAGTCAAAAAAATCACCTTAATATCTCTAAGCTCTTCGTCTTTTAAAATTTCCTCAAACGTCTTCTTTCCATCCCATTCCGGCATTTCATAATCAAGTAAAATAATATCCGGACGCTTTTTCTTAGCTTGATTAATCGCCTTCATCCCGGAAGTAGCAACCGAAACATCGTATTGTTTCTCAAGCATAGCTTTCACACTTCTAAGAAGTAAACCACTGTCATCGACAGCAAGAATCGATTTACGACCTTCTTTTGCCGTCTGTGATGCACTATTCTCTTCTTCGATACAAATATGCTCTGCCATTTTAAGATGCTCAAAACACTTATTCATGAGAATGGTTAAGGTTGCCATATAAGAATAATCCGTTGACTGCTCTCTGATACGCTGTTCCAGATTCCCTATCGGCGTAGAATCGACAATCTGTTGCTCTAGTGAAAAGAAAAAACGTGAACCTTTGCCATATACACTTTCTACCTGCAACTTACTTCCCATAAGCTGTAAAATCTGCGTCGTAATATTGATTCCAAGTCCCGTTCCCTCAATATTACGGTTTCTCTTTTCTTCGATTCGCTCAAATTCTCGAAACAGTTTATCTATATCCTCTTCCTTAATACCGATTCCGGTATCCTCTACGCAAAAATCAAAAATAACCTTTCTTCCTTCTACTTTTCCTGTAATGCGCAGTGATACGCATCCTTCTTTTGTATATTTTACTGCGTTATTCAGAAGATTAACAAGCACCTGTCGAATACGCACATCATCTCCATATAATTTGGAAGGCAATGTTTCATCTGCATAAATCTCCAGCTTTAACTTTTTTGCCTCAGCCTTAGCCTTAATCATATTAGAAATATCATGAATCAGACTGCTAAAATCATATTCCACATGAATAATTTCAAGTTTTCCTGACTCAATTTTTGAAAAATCAAGAATATCGTTAATTAACGCCAACAGATTTTGCCCCGCATTTTGAATGTCCAGCGCATACTCCTTAATCTGCATATCCTTTGTTTCTCTCAAAATCATTGTATCCATACCAAGTACTGCATTAATTGGTGTACGTATTTCATGTGACATATGTGCAAGAAATCTGCCTTTTGAAGCATTCGCCTCTATTGCCTCTTGTCTTGCCTCTTCTGCAAGTTCACTGGCTTTCTTTAATTCTTCATTCTTTTTCTCAATAAGTTCCATCTTATTTTTTAGAAGATTCTCATTCTCTGCCACATTATGAAAATATCCCTTTAACATATGGCTAAAATGATGATATAGCATAATGATGCTAAAGCAGGTACTTCCCAAGCGACTATACTTACCCATATCTCCAACTGCAACTACATACATTCTTACAATATCTATACTTCCTCCCAGCCCCATAAACAAAAGTGCCAGCACACCAATCCGAACACTCTTATCACAATTCTCCTTTTTCAAATCATAATAAGATTTCGCTACCACAAGAACAGTAAGCATAATGAGTCCATGTGAAAAGAATGACATATTCATAAAATCTACAATATTACAAAGTTGCAGTATTATCTGAAGCACAATATTCATACAAATGAGTCCTAAAAGGATTTGCCAACGCATCTTATATTTACTAAAAATACCATTTGCATAATAGAGCGCAATAAAAAATGGAATCATCATGATACATAAAAATACTAAAACAGAGTAAAAAGTCTGATTACCATAAAATATTTGCAAAACCTTTGTCTCTACAAAATAATACAGTGCTGCCACAATACAATATCCGCATAAATATAAAACACCATCCGCCTTCTGCCCGGATACTCTTTGGATAATAGATAACAGAAAAAAGATAATACCGCAGAAAATGATGACCAAATTACATACAATATCAAACATCTTATCTTTCAATAAGCATATAATAAGTACATCCCGTTCTCCAACTGTAATCGCAGTTACTCTCGCAGCATAATCCGGATATGGCGAAACCATTTCCATCTGTATCTTTCCTTCGGTAAGATTTTCGGGAATATCAATAAAATTCATGACACTTCCCGGCGTATGGCCAAAGCTTCTTTCATCATCTATACCAAATTCATAAACAATTTCTCCGTCTATCCATACCCTTAGCGTTTTATCTGCTGATAAAAAAGACATTGTTTTCCCGGCATATTCCTTTGGAATTGTATTTTCAAAGATAACCATCTCTCCCGGCTCACTTTGCCCCAAATATGGCAATTCCTCTATTGTATAAGATGTTTTATCAGGCCATGTAAGAGTCCAATTATGATTAAACTCATAAATATTTCCCTTGGACACCGTCATATCATCTACTTTGAAACACATTGCCACAAAAATAAGTAATGCCAGAAAGAAAGCTACTGCTATCCAGACTACTTTTTTATAAGTCCCTTTTCGGAATTGTGTGTCTGAATAAAAAGCGTGTATAAATCTACATTTCGGATGTATAAATCTACATCTCCATTCAAACGGTAGCTGAATAGTGAAGAATTGCTCCGAAATTCAATACAATTTTTAAAGGCTTGTTCCAGAGATGGAATGAGCCTATTTTTCTGCGTTGAAATATATAATAACAAATTTATAATTTAAGATTTTATGAAGAATATTCTCAACCTTTCTTCATCATGGTATAATAAAAAAACGAGGAGCGTGATTATGTGAAAAGATTGATAACCATATTTCTATGCTTAACTCTACTCTTAGCCGGATGCAATTCGAGTATGTCTGCCAATTCATTGGCTATAGGGGAGTTGGTTGACAATAGAAATCAACAGACAATTAGCAATCAAATACCTCAATGGGTAATGAATACGGAATGGAATACCCCTTTTTATGTTGCAACATCGTCAGATATAACGATGTTTGATGCATATGCCAAAGAAAATTTTCCCTCTTTTTGTGATGCCAAGTGGACACAAGAACAAAGTGATGCCGTCTACTTGGGTAAGGGAATTGAAATGTTCCAACTTGATAACCAACGACAAATCAATCGTATCGTGTATTACCCTGTTATTTTGAATGGAGCAATTGTAAGTGGATACCAAGTTTATGAACGACTTGGGGAGAATGAAATAGGAAGCAAGGCTTCGCCGTTTTTGGTCAATCAATTAAATAGTATTATGTCCCTAACAAACGAGAATACCCCGCTAATCCTTGGTTTTCATAATGATAATGTGATAGGTATTGTTGGTGACACTTATTATGTGTTAGATGTTGACCCAATGACGCATAAAGAAATAGAGCCAGACAACATCCCTGCCATTGATATAGATGTATGTACCAATGTAATGGAAGTATTCTCAAATGAGAGAAATGCGAATGTGGAAGATTGGATTGTAGTTGACCAATGATTGTTGGTCTTAGTAACAATCTTAAAAGAGGCTACCCAGTCAAAAAGATTGGATAGCCTTTTTCTATGCTTTCAACTTCGAACTGAATCTCAGTCCCACTAATTTCAAAAAAGCAGTAAGATTTCCTAACCCAGCAAATTGCTCAAATTGCCGATACAGTTGGTAAAAGTATAAATATTCATTACATTCTCTGATAATAGCACTAGACACACTTTTCAGAAAAGGGAGTTTTATAATATTTCATCTTCATCCGGGGCTACACCTCCTGACCGTCATAAAATATACCAAGCATTTTTACTTCTGTTTTTCGCCACATAAAGTGCTTTATCCGCATTGCTATAAAGCCGTTCAAAATCTCTGTCAACCGTTTCTAATATTCTTGCAATTCCATACAGCAAACCTGTGATATCTGCGTATTTTTCTCCTGCCAATTTTGCCTTAAACTCTTCTGTTATCTTCATGGCAAGTGCCTCAAGTTCTTTTGTTTCTATCGCATTTTTATAAAATATACAAAACTCAGCACCACCCGTACGGCATGAAAGAATATCTTGCCCCTGCTCCAATAATACCTCACCTAATTTTTCAAGAATATCATCACCTGCCTGATGTCCAAATCGGTCATTTACCTGTCCAAAATTGCACAAATCTACCATGTACAAGCTTCCAATACCACCCGCTTTTACATGCTCCTCCAATAATGTCACAAAATAATTTCTGTTATAAACGCCTGTCAAAGCATCTTTATTTGCCATGTCTCTAATTTTCATAAGCATTTCATGATGTTGTGTAACATCAAGCACCCACAACATATATCCTTGAATATATCCACCCTCTTTTAACGGTTCTACTCGCATTTCATAGACCTTACCATCTCGCTCCAGATTTTTCATGCGTCCCTCAAAAATTTCTTTTAGCATGGTATTTTGATACGCATTTTGTTTCAACATCATAATGTGAAAAATGAAATACCCGGTTAAGTTCAACCGCTACAATTAAAAATATTTCCAATGCGACCGTAAGCCCACATATCCACGCTGCCTGTTTCTTAAAATCCCTCACATAATAAAATACAAAAATATAAAGCATTGGCATAATAATCCATCCACCAACCGTAATCGATATGGCGAATAAACATACTGTCAAAAGCACTTTTTGCCAAAGTCTGAAACGCTTATTTTCAAGTACTGCTAGCAAAAAGAGCCCTAACATCAAATCAAGAATAATATTTTGTCTATATTCATATATATCATGAAAAAACAGATAGAATGGTAGAATTGCTACTACCCAGAACAACATCATTCGTTTCATATAGCCTTTTACACTAGCGGTATGTCGAAATCCCTCGGCTACAAAAAAACACATAATTGGTATCGTAAGACGCCCTATAATATGCATCACCTGACCTAAAGGACTCATAAACTCAACAAATCCCCAGGCTATGTGGTCACACACCATGGCACAGATTGCAATTAATTTTAATTGTGTACGATTTAATGATTTCATATGGGTTCCTCCCAAAGTGATAATTTTTACTGCTCGTACATAATACTGTCCATTTAATTATACCGAAACCCCTGAATTTGTTCAACAATAAAAAGTTTTGTCTGTTTATTTATCTTTTGCCCAAAATATAAAAAGAACGCCTCCGAACTATAAAGTTCAAAGACGCCCTTCAGGAGAAATATCATAAAATGTTATATACAAACCGTCATTTGTGTTATGCTTCTACCCTCTTGAAATACCCTTGTATAAATATCGCTGCATTTCTTGAGCTTCTGAAACAGCTTACCTGTCTCGTTCACATTGCCGTAAACCTTCCACATTCCGCAAAGCTTACAATCTTTTCCTTTATGATCAATAAATCCTATCACATCCTCCAATGGATATCCTAAGAAAATACCGATTTCATGTGGAAAACACTCTGATTTCGCCAGACGTTCCTTTAGTCGTATGAGACATGACCCTACTTCATAATCATGATATCCATACCGACTTAGCAACTGTCTTACGCCATCCTGCTGTAAATCTGCCTCAAGAAATATCTTACGATATGCATAAACCAAAACTGTTTCTTGCCGCCACAGCAACGCTTCCACATATACACCACGGGGATTTAGCTTTCGATTGATGTCATTTAGCTCTCTCTCAACCTCTGTCTTTGATGCATAGCGGTAGCTGAAAAGATTCGCACTTTTCATGCCTGCAAGCGTTGGTGCGCAATTGGTAACCACTCCCATTTCCAGCATAAGCCTTACTTATTTATAATGCTGCCAGCTGCTTTCCAAGGCTTTCGCATTCTGCAATGGAATCTTCATCCGGAGCTTCCTGACACATTAAACCTTCTCCGTTTAATACGCTTGCTCCTGCGCCATCCATACGTTCCACCCATTCACGCATCCACTGACCATCGCCCCATCCATAGGAACCAAACAGTGCGATTGTCTTACCAGGCGCAAATGCTTCTACTTCCTGTACAAATGGTTCCATTTCCATCTCTTCCAGAACCTCTGCTCCCATGGCTGGACATCCAAGTGCAAATGCCTTTGCCTTCTTTAAGTCATCTAAGGATGCCTGACCTACATATAATACAGCGGCTTCCTTTCCTGCTGCTGTAACGCCTCTACCGATAGCTTCTGCCATCGCCTGTGTGTTACCTGACTGTGACCAATATACAATATAAACCTTATCCATGTTTCATTCCCTCCTATCTTTTCACGTTAAATGCTGCAATTCCCGGATATACACTTCCTGCGCCAAGTTCCTCTTCAATACGAAGAAGCTGATTGTACTTTGCTACACGTTCTGATCTGCTTGGTGCACCCGTCTTAATCTGGCAGGTATTCAATGCAACTGCAAGATCCGCAATTGTGGTATCCTCTGTTTCGCCGGAACGATGTGAAGAAATAGCTGTATAACCTGCCTTATGAGCCATCTTGATTGCTTCCAATGTCTCTGAAACAGAACCAATCTGATTCAACTTAATCAGAATACTGTTGCCGCATCCCTGCTTAATTCCCTTGGCAAGTCTTTCTGTATTGGTAACAAATAAATCATCACCAACTAACTGAACCTTGTCACCAAGTTCTGCGGTAAGCTTCTGCCAGCCTTCCCAATCCTCTTCATCCAAAGCATCCTCGATAGAGATAATCGGATACTTCTCAACAAGCTGCTTCCAATGTTCAATCAGTCCTTCTGATGTAAACTTTGTTCCTGCCTTTGGTAATATGTACTCGCCCTTTGTTGCCCCTTTCCACT